>NZ_JBSRZI010000017.1:0-94591 GCF_054057495.1 Mucilaginibacter sp. UYNi724
CATGCTTTTATAGCATTTGCTGCAACCCAAAAGTCAGCTAACCCCTGGGTCAATTTGGCCCGAAATAGGGTGGTCTCTATCTCCATAATATACACTCTGGCATTCTTTTTTGGCGTTATTGCGCTACATCCCGAAATACTTTGTGGCCAAGCGGGTAAGCGGTGAAGCCTTTTTTTCGGCTAAAACCTACCGAAGATTTGAAGGAAGACTAATAAGACTTAACCCATCATCTCATTCAAATTGGGGTAAGATGGATGCTGCACAAATGCTACATCATCTTAATCTGTCAATGGGGAGCGGCCAGGGCTACTATTTTTTGCCGGATGAAAGTAATTTCCTCTCCAGGAGCCTGATCAAGTGGATCGTTATAGACCTTTACTCAGAACAGCCGAAAGGGTTAGAGCTACCTATCGGTATGGCGGTCAGCCATGAGAATTATTGCAACTTCGATTTTGAGAAAACAAGATTTTTAGAGATTCTGGATAAAGCGGTCTCTTCAACGGCATCTAAACAATGGCAGCCGCATTGTTACTTTGGAATACTTTCAGCAAGCGAGTGGGGTAAATTATGTCTTATTCATATTGACTACCACTTGAAACAGTTCAACTGTTAGGCGAATAAATAATTTTTTTTTCATCATTTTTTTTGGCCTGAAAATTTCTCTGGTAACAGCAATAGTTACCACTTTAAGCAACTTATAAATATGTATTTCAGTCGCTGCTAATAAGGAAAGTCCGATGTTCTTTAAACACGTAATAAAAACATGTTCATAATTTATGATAGTGAATAAAATTCCTTTCAGAATCCTGTTCAATGGGTCGCTATTGATCTTTATTCGGATTGAATTTTTGATGTGCAGGTTTCTTAAAATGGCAGTTCATTCACTGGGATGTTGTAGCGGATTTTGCGTAATTCTATATCAGGCGATTTTCAAAGGAATGAAAAGTGCAACCCTTTACAATTTAAGATAAAAATAACTTTTAGCCAGCGAAAATAACCGCATAAAAATTGGAGCCAAAAAAATTGCTCCTGACTGCGGCTGCCGTATTTGGAAAAAGCGCGCAGCAATTTCTTTATTGCATTACTGAAAATGCAGGCTCAATTAATCACACCTGTTGACAGTTAATAAATGTGATTAGTGGACGACCTTACCTTACAAGGTCATCAATCCTCGTTAATAAATGCACTTAGCATCCAGATGGTTTTTTCTTTAAACTGCATAAAGCGATTTACCATATCATTGGTTCCATCATCGCCTGCGTTAGCTGTAATTTCTAAAATAGAGCGCTCCATTTTAATTAAAACGTGCATATCGTTTAGTAACGCTTTCACCATATGGGTATCCTTAAGACCAATGGTATTCATTTCTTTAATAGTCGACTCGCTTATATAATCAGCAAAGGTGCTATATGGCGACTTGCCGAGGGTTAGTATACGCTCGGCTAATTCGTCTATAGTGGTTAAGGCAACGGTGTACAGTTCCTCGAATTTTAAGTGCAGCGTAAAAAAACTTTGGCCTTTTACGTTCCAATGGCAGCCGCGAAGTTTTTGGTAGTGTATGTGGTAGTTGGCAAGTAAATCGTTTAAATGATCTACAACCGGTTTTACTTTTGCCTCTGCCAGGTTAATTTCTTTTGAATCCATGGTGATGTGATGGTTGATATTTAATAATCAAATTTGGGTTTTGGATAAGCTCTTTTGGTTTTCGCACAGCAATAAACAGGCCTGTTCAATAATTTCGATACCTATATCATAGGTACCACAAGTTGTTTTTTAAGGTCGAACAGTTTTGCGCCCATGGTATCGGTGGTCACGCCTTTTGAATCGACTACTACTTGAACAATTTGTTGGTCATGCTGACTCCAATTGATCAATAATAATTCTTAGCCAATCTAATTTTCCCGGTAGAAGATTTGGTTGGCGATTGAAGGGTTTACGAAATCTCGTAACCTTCACCGCCCGGAATACGAAATTTCGTTACCCGTCATTCTTCTCATATTGTATTTCGCTTAAACATGATCATTTCATCAAACGGTATAGATTATGCAGCACTCACTGAAAAGTACATGGATAAAAAATTCATTTGTTGAAACTTGAGAATAATTGTGAAACAGCAGACTTATCAAAACCAAAAGCTTCCATGACATCCACGCTAAAACAAAAAATAGTAGTTTGCGGAGCTACCGGTAACCAGGGCGGTGCGGTTGCGAGATATCTGCTCAGAGAGGAATGCTGGGAAGTAGTTGCGCTTACACGTGATCCCGATTCCCGTGCTGCGAAACAATTAGCAACTATGGGTGCCCGAATCTTCAAAGCCGATACCAACAGTCAGGTTTCGTTAATTGAGCCATTCACAGGTGCCTATGGGGTGTTTGGAGTTACACAGCCATGGTCGGCCACAAAAAAAAATTATGATATCACAAGTGAAATAATCCAGGCCAAAAATATTCTTTGGACATGCCAGCAGTGTGGGGTTTATCACCTCGTATTTAGTTCTTTTATTCGAACGGGAAATGAGCTGACAGGCGTCAGTTTTATAGATAGTAAAGTTGAAATCGAGCGGCTGATCAGGTTTCGTGGCATTTCTTTTACAATCCTTCGCTGTGCATTATTTATGGAAAATATTAAAATCCAACCTAATAAAAGAAAAATCGAAGGAAATTATAGTGGGGAGACGCTCGTGCCTTACATTGCCCTGGCAGACATCGCCAGGGGTGCTGGAATTATCTTCAAAAATCCGGGCACTTATAAGAAAATGACTATCGATCTCATAGCGGATTTTTTAACTGGGAATAAAATAGCGGAAATATTAAGCTTGGTATACCATGGAAGGGATTTTAGGTATTATGCTGTTAAATCTTGGAAGCTTTGGATATTAAAACCGGATGTATACCAGCTTCGCCGCTTCCTGGAAAAGCAAAATAAGCAAAGTTTCCATAAGATGTTCGTGAAAACACAAAATTTCTTTACTGGTTCTATGTTTAACCCTTTAAAAGTAGGCGAATTTTTGACTAAAAAATTAAAGCTGTCAGGCAGAATAAAAGATCTATAATTATAATTTAGTTCATTATTTACGTTCTCCCAGTATTGTAGCTAAAAATAAATTAGGCAAAAGATGTTATATACATTTTGAAGTATCGTGTCTAAAGAATGTACGCAATGCGTAAGATTGTCAGAATATTTTTAAAAAAATTCAGATGAAATAATTTTCTGATCAGCGTGTGCCTACTTACATTTAGGCAGAGAAACACTGATACATTCTTATAGAAAAATTATTTTTTAGAAGCCGGATTTACATCAACTATTCTAAAAAACTAGTCTTAATCTGCGCTCTGAATTCCTCATCCCCAACTTCCAAGCGTTTTGCGTAAAGAATTTTGGCGTCTTTGCCTGCAATATAACGCAACTGTTTTTTACCGTCGGTTGCTGCTTCAAAAACAACTTCTGCAATTTGTTCGGCCGTTGAATAATTTTCGGCACGCGCAGGGTCACCAAATGCTTTCATTACTTTTCCTATAGACCCAGCGTAGGCTTCATGTTGCGCAAATTGAAGCGAGCGCCCTGCAAAATCCGTTTTTATACCTCCTGGGGAAACCGTCTTTATTCCTACACCGAACTCCTCAAGTTCAAAAGCCATACTCTCACTCCAGCCTTCAAGAGCCCATTTAGTTGCGTGATATACAGAATTAAAGGGAAAAGCGACTAAGCCCCCGATTGAGGTAGTAGTTATGAAAAGGCCTTTACCTTGTTTTCTAAAAAATGGAATAAAAGCTTTGGTCACCATTATTACACCCAGCAGATTTGTATTGATTTCGTTGACAACCTGTTCATCGGAAGTACCTTCAAGAGGCCCTACCAACCCGTAACCTGCATTATTAAAAACTACATCTAATCTTTCTTTAAGAATTACCTGTTCAGCAGCATTCTGGATTTCATTCACATTGGTGACATCCAATTTAATCAGCTCAATATTGCGGTATCGTGACAGATCTTTTTCGTCTTCAGGCTTACGCATCGCAGCAATAACATCCCAACCATTTTCGGAAAATAAAATTGCGGTCGCTTTCCCAAGTCCTGAAGATGCGCCGGTAATTAAAATAGTTTTTGACATGATATTTAAATTTCAGGTATTCTAATAAATCAACAAAACTTGACTTCTTATGTTTTATTTCTTGTTTACGAATTGTTGTAGAATCCTTATAAATTGATGATATTAAAATGTGTTAACAACAAGAGGACAAAATATCCCGATACATGCCTGACTAACAATTTAAGAACTAGTTAACATCCCCTTAGCTCAACTTTTCAAACATGGTTTTTTGGAAAATGGTGCCATTTTCATTCTAACTATAGATATTAAATTTATCGTAATTAAAACTAACTATTTGCTTTATCCGGAAATTAATCCATTTATACATATGGATTAATTATTTAGCTAATAGCTAAATTTTTATCGGACAACCGACAACTTATGCAGATTCTTGAATGCAATAAAGGGGATGTTGCGGAAGTAGAAAATAAAATTGCTGAATTAGAAGCCACCCGAAATCTTTTGTCTCTCACCGAATATGTTTAAAAGACATGATGTTCATCATAAACCACTCTTTCAAATTCTTCTGCCGGAAGATCTAGCGGGCTTAAATTATAGCAGTGAAAATTCTATTTAGGGTTCGGCTATCAGTAGTACCAGAAATAAAAACACTTATCGAATTATATCATTGAACTTATTTGCGACCTCAAATGAAAGAAATTTCTCCACCAGATTTTGCCCATTCTTCCACGCCGCCCAGCAAAGGTCTTATCCTTTTTAAGCCAGTTTTGCGTAATTTCTTAGCATATTTTGCCGCGGTAAGTTCGTTTGGGCAAGAACAATAGACAATTATTTCCTCATGTTCAGAATAAAGATTGGCAATCTCAATTAAATTATTGTCGCTTATAGATATAGAACCGGGGATGAACCCGTTCCTCGTGCGCTGGTCGGCAGGACGTGCATCGAATATTACAGGATTCGCTCTTTTCTGAATCAAATCTAGCAGATCATTGACCGTTACCCGGTCAGTTTTGAATTGTCTGATAAGAAGATATCGTTGCAACCATTTTGCTAAAAGGTAGATAACAAATAATACTATGACAATCACAACACCAAACTTTCCGAATTTTGTAAGTGTAGTAATTAAGCTACTGATCTCATGACGAAATAGCATTCCAAGGCTAACAGCAGCAATACTGTAAATTGCACCGGCAATTATCGAGTAGCCTATGAACGAAGATAACGACATGGCATAAACACCTGCTACTACGGGAGCTAAGGTAGAGAGGCCGGGAACGAATTTTACGACGGTCAACGCAGGAGGGCCGTAACGATTAAAAATATCTCCGCTACTTTTGACGCAAGAGTCGGGTGATAAAGAGATTCTACACAGTTTTCCTAATACGCTGGTGCCAAGTTTTTTACCAGCGAAGTATAAGATAATGTCACCAGTTAAAGTTCCGAAGATTGCGGTAAGTGCTAGCGCAATAATATTTAAGGTATGAGGAGGTGTGACTGCTGCCGTAACAATCAGGATCGCAAACGCAGGTAAAGGCAAGCCAACGCTCTGTAATAGCGTAATGAGAAATATTATCCAAAGCCCGTAAGCCTGTACCAATTCAATTAACGTGTTCATTTATTAAAGCTGACAATAGATAAAATTAAAGTAATAGATTATGATACTGCCGCTTATGATGAAATTTTACGTTAGCATGCTATAAAGCGCGTTAAAGGTTTACGATCAGTTATCCTGCGCTTCAAATTTTGCAAGACTGCTAAACTGCTTGGTTTTCATTCCGATATGGGCAGCTATATCCTTAAGAATAAGCGCTGTATCCGCTTTAAAAATCGGATTCAAAAGTGAAAATATTCTTGACAAGCTACACCTCGATGCGGTGGGTATAATCCCACCGCTCAAAATTTGTTTATAATACTGATGAGATACATTTTATAAATATAATGTTAGCTCTTTTTTTCACTAAGTAAGTTTCTAAGTTTACCCATGTCTTGACCTACTTTGATATCTAATGTCTTTGCATAATGTTGTGTTTGGATTAAGTTAGAATGACCTAACATTTTCGAAACCGATTCGATTGGTACGCCATTGCTTAGCGTTATTGTAGTCGCAAATGTGTGTCTCGCAATGTGGAACGTTAAATTTATCTTAATACCACAGCAGTCAGCTATTTCTTTAAGGTAAGAATTCATTTTTTGGTTAGTTAGCACAGGAAAAGCAAGGTTGCTGACAATGCACTTTGGATGATCATGATATTTCTCCATTAACCTCACAGCCTCTTGTAACAATGGAATATGTGTGGCCGTTTTAGTTTTTTGTCGCTTTGTAAAAATCCATTTTTCACCATCCGCACCCTCGCAGATGTCGTTTATTTTTAATTGTTGCAAATCCACATAGGATAAACCGGTGTAACAACTAAATAGAAACATATCTTTAACCTGATTTATACGGTCGCTTTCGAATTTCTTTTGAGTAATTCGTTTCAATTCAATATTTGTTAGTGCGGTTCGTTCAACTTCTTTTTTTGTAAGTTTAAAATTTGCAAATGGGTCTACGGTTAACCATTTATTTTTCACGCATACCAAAACTATCTTTTTAAAATTTCCAAGGTATTTCATAGTTGTATTATGATTACATTTTCGAATGCTTTTTAACCAAAAAGCATATTCGCTGATAAATTCAAAATTCAATTCTTTAATGTCTTTGTCAGATACTTTATATTTCCAAAATATAAACTGCTTTGTATGCTCATAAGACGTGTTGTACCGCTCTATTGTACCTGGGGCAAAGTCTATACCTTCCAATGCTTTCATTTGCTCGTTATGGTGCTGAAATAACTCGAGGATCATTCTTTGGGATTCATCAAAACCTATCAAAACATTTTTGATGGCGGCTGATGTAATCAGCTTATCAGTTTCCATTAGCGATTTTTTCGCTTCGTAGACTTTTTGTTCCAGCGTATTCAAATAATAATTGAGTTCCCGGGATTCTTCTTTTGTCCCAGTAGCTCTGCCGGCAGCAGAATTCCATTTTGAGGGATCCCATTTTCTTTTCGCTGAAAGTTCTTTAGGGTGTCCGTTTACGGTGATCTTAAGATAGATTGGTAACAGGCCGTTTTTGTAATTCTTGGGCTTTCTCATAAAGAATAATAACCCAAAGCTTTTTTCTAACATAATCAACAATTTTTATGGTTAACAAATGTCGATTTTAAGCCCTGAAATGACAAGATGTTTCACTATCGAACATGTTGTAAATCAGTTAATTGTAGCGTTTCCATTGAGTCTTTTTTTTTAATTTAATTTACTCAACGAATAACTCAATAGAATTATGCGATTATATGAATGTTTTGGTAGGGTAGTAGGAACGAAAAAGGCCTCAAATCAACGATTTGAGGCCTTTTAGATGTTTTGATACGTATATCAGCGGAGAGCTAGGGATTCGAACCCCAGGACCTGTTACAGTCAACAGTTTTCAAGACTGCCGCAATCGACCACTCTGCCAGCTCTCCGGGGACAAAAGTACAAATCCGGGGCGAATTGCCAAACTTGATGTTAATTTTTTTTTAATTAATTGTAATGTATTGACAGCCATTGGGTTATTGCCCCAAATCCTCTGCTTTTTTGATGCGGAAGGTGTTAAACCGAGGTTTTTCGATACGGATAGTGCGCTTGGAAAGGTCAATACTGGCGTTTAATTCGAAGCCGATGAGTAAAATCATCGAGTTTAGATACAGATATATCATCACTACAATAAGGGTACCAATGGCGCCGTAAACCGTATTGTAGGATGAAAAATTATTGGTGTAGTAGGTAAACCCTATCGATGTTACTATGGCCAGCGATGTTGCCAGTACCGAGCCGGGGTTGATAAACTTCCATTTGCGCTTGTTTGAAGGCCCGTAGCGGTACAATATGCAAATGGTGGTAAAGAATATCACCAGAATAATTATCCATCGCGAGAAGGCTATCAGCCAGAACCAAAAGACAGCATCGCTATCTAATTCCCTTTTGATAAAATAAATTACAGATTGGCCGGCCGTCATGATTACGATGGCTATCAACAAGGCTATACTAATCATTAACGTAAGCAAAAGCGCTATAAAGCGCCTTTTTAGCCAAGTACGGGTTTCCAGTATCAACGATGATTTGTTGAAGGCCTGCATTAAATTGCTTACTCCGTTAGTTGCGAAGTAAAGGGCTGTAATAAAGCCCAACGATAACAACTTACCGTTTTGGTGCTTGATGATATCAATAATAGTGCTTTTAAAGGCCTGATAGGCGTTTGTAGGCATAATTAAAGCGAATAGGCTAAGCAAGTTATCTTGGAAACCTTTTACCGGTATGTAGGCTATCAGCGTAAATAAAAATATTATGGCCGGGAACAGCGCCAGCATAAAGTTATAAGCCAAGGCAGCCGCACGGTTAGCTAACGACGTTTTTTGGATCTCAAGGATAAAAAACACAACAACCGTGTATAAAGGCAAAGGCCTAAAGCCGGGGATGTAAACGGTTTTGGCCCAGTCGGTAAGGTATTGGTAAAACTTAAAGTGCAGTAAAAATTTGTGGGCCCATTTCATTAAGGATAAAACTACTCAAAAAAAGGCTTTAGTTTTTCAATAAAATCGGCAGGGGGCAGGCAGGGGCGGTTGCTCTTCATATTTATAAAGGCCAGCAACGTTTCGCCCAGGTGTATCAGTTCTTCGTGCTCGTTAAATAATTCGTAACTGAAATGGATTTTTACGCCGGGCATCTTATCCATAATAACGTTGATGGTAATTTCCTCATCGTAACGGGCAGGTTTAAGGTATTTGCATTTAAGTTCCAATACAGGCATCATAATGCCCGATGCTTCCATGCCGCTGTATGTGAGGCCAAGGCTACGAAGCATCTCTACACGGCCAACCTCAAAAAACTCGGCGTAGTTACCGTAATACATATAGCCCATCTGGTCGGTTTCGCCGTAACGAACCCTCAATTTGGTAGCGTTCTGGAACATTAGCGTTTAATATTCCTGTCGTTAAGGGCCTGCTGGAATGCCTTGGCATTAACCTTGTGCTCGGCTTCGTTAGTAGCAAAGGCATGGTTGCCGCTAAAATCTGCCTTGGCGCACATGTATAAATAGTCCGTTTTCTTATTATCTAAGACCGAGTTTATAGCATTTATCGATGGCATCATGATAGGGCCGGGCGGCAAACCTTTATACATGTAAGTATTATATGGGGAATTAGTAAGTAAATCACGATAAAGCACACGCTTAATAGTATAATCGTTCACCGCGAAGATGACGGTAGGATCGGACTGCAGTTTCATGCCTTTGTTAAGGCGATTAAGATAAAGGCCTGCAATGGTTGGCATCTCGTCATCACGCAAAGCCTCGGCATCAACTATTGATGCTAAAACCGAAACCTCCTGCGGTGTAAGTTTAAGGGCAGCTGCTTTTTGCTTCCGTTCCGGCGTCCAAAATTTTTGGTAGTTGGCATACATTTTATCAAATAATTTCTCTGGCGATGTATTCCAGTATAACTGGTAAGAATTTGGAATAAAAACGGTATAAATATTATCTGTAGTAAAGCCGTGTTGCTCGGCAAATTTGGCCGAATCTAACAGGCGCAATACCGAAACTGAGTCGGCTTCTATTTTCTTAGATACAAAACCGGCAAACTGATTTTTAAGCCTGATATTATGGAAGGCAAGCGTAACCGGCTCCTGATTGCCCGATTTTAGCATGTTAACTAAATTACGGTTACTCATGCCGCTTTTTAAACGGTACTTGCCTGGCTTAACCTTTACAAACTTCATGCTCTGGGCCGATTGTAAAAACGAAGTAGTGTCTTTGACAATGCCCTGCTGGGTTATAGATCTGTAAACGTCATCAAGCGTAGATCCTGTTTTTATGTACAGGTATTCCTGCTTATCGGTAACGTTTGGCCCAAAAAAACGGAGGTAATAAAATATGCCTGTACCGGCTAATGATAATACGATGATGACCACCAGTGCTATCCAGAATTTTTTCATGCTATGTTTAGGAAGATGTGTTGTTAATATTTAGTTTTTGCAGGGCTTTAAGGCCACCGGTAAGGTTTAGCACGTTTGCAAATCCGTTATCGGTTAAAATGGCTTGCGCTGTTTGGCTCCTGATACCTGCACTGCAAATAACGATTATCTCGTCGGTTTTGTTGTAGCCGGTGCTATTAATGTTATGCGCCAGCTTATTTACCGGGATATTTGGCCCGCCAATATTAAAGGTATGGTATTCCATAGCTTCCCTAACATCAAGCAGGTTTAAAGTTTCGCCGGCCCGTAAACGCTCCTGTAATTGTGCCGCGTTAATTTGTTGGGGCATTCTCTGCTTTACCTTGCGATACGGTTAAATTGATTCGTGTGCCGATGCTGGTTTTACTTAACGAATCGCTGTGCATCGGCGATTGTGAAACCACCAATACGTTGGTAGAGTCGCTTATAGATCCCTCGTAAGTGATGGTACCGATAGTTAACCCCGCGCCCTTGATAGCGAATTTCGCCGCATCAAGGTCAAGGTTCAGCAATTCCGGTATCTCAACCTCGCTTGCGCCTTCGCCGTTACCCAGCACCAAGTCAAGCTTAGAGCCTTTTGGTATTTTGGTGCCCGGTTTTATGATCTGCCCGCCAAAACGTACCTCCAGTACACGGTCGCGCGCAATGTCAGACCTATAGGTGGTGTCGCCAACTTTTAAGCCGTAATTAGATAATATAGCCACCGCCTCGCGGTAAATGCTTTGTTCGGTAGTCAGATCCGGCAGGGACACAGGTGGCGCAAGTTGGGTAACCATGGTAAGATATATGGTGCGGTTTTCTTTAACGTTGGTGCCGGCATCAGGGTCTTGCTCCACAATAGTCCCGGGGGCTTGGTCGGGCACGTAAACCGAATCTATCTTAAAGCTGAACCCCTGCTCTTTAAGCAGCTCCATAGCCCTATCAACATTAAGCCCTTTAAGCTTTGGGACAGGAATGCCCTGGCCATGGCGGGTGTACGAGCTAAGGCTGAAAAAGGCGATCAGTACGATGCTGATAACCGTGGCTATAACCAATAATATAGTGTTTCTGAATTGCCTGGTTTTTAAATAAGCCCAAAAATTACTCATGTTTTTCTGTAGGAAATTTAACTTCAAACATAGCTAATAATTTCGGATTTCGGATTTCGGTAAGATATGATGCCTTTGGTATGTGCTGTTCATTCACTTTTCGGCAAACTAATTCGCATTAACATTGTTTTTCATATTATCAATGTTAAACTGCATAAATTAGCGGTTCCTAATTAATATATATCGATGGAAAATACGTTTGGGAAGAATATAAATCCCGACAATGATGAACAGCGTATTTCTGCGCTAAGGCGTTACCAGATCCTGGATACTCCACCCGAAAATGCATTCGACAATGTAGCACGGTTGGCAGCCCAGATCTTTAAGGTACCCATATCTTTGGTTTCATTGGTAGATGCCGATCAGGTTTATTTTAAAGCCAATATCGGTATGGGCGAAGCAAAAGTCACCTCAAGGGGGATTAGCCTTTGTTCCCTCGCGGTTTTAAAACAAGACTTTACCGTTTTTGAAAACGCGCCCGATGAACCCTGCCTGTTAACTAACCCCAACGTAGCAGGCTCGTTCGGCCTCAAATTTTACGCGGGTGCGCCCCTAACCACTCATGACGGTTTTAGGATAGGTACTTTATGTGTAATTGATAAAACACCACGCCCGTTCACAAAAGAGGATGAAAAGGTTTTAGAAGGATTGGCTAAAATTGTGATGGACGAGATAGAGCTCAGGCTCTCTGCTATCCAAGAAACAGCTAAGCTGCAAACCGCGATTGAGGAAGCGGCTGCCATTAATGAAGAATTGCTAACCGCCAACGAGCAGTTGGTAAATACGCAGGCCAGCCTGCAAGAAAATGTAAAAAAGATTATTGTTAGCGAAGTCAAGCTAAAATATATGATAGCCGATGCGCCCGTGGGCATTGGTGTTTTAAAAGGCCCTCAATTTATTGTAGAATCTGCCAATAACAAGTTAATTGAACTTTGGGGTAAAACAGATGAGGTGATTGGTAAGGCTTTGCATATAGCCCTGCCCGAACTGGAAGGGCAGCCTTTTTTTGAGATCCTGAATGGTGTTTTGAACAGTGGCCAGCCATTTTATGGGAATGATTTTTATGCAAGGCTGGTTAGAAACGGTGAGCCAGCAGATGCTTATTTCGACCTGGTGTATCACCCGTTAAAAGATAACTCGGGCCAGGCCACAGCCATAATGGTTGTTGCCACCGAAGTTACTGACAGGGTACTTGCCCGCCATAAAATAAATGCTGCCGAAGAAAGGTTGCGCCTTGCTGTAGATGCAGCAAATTTAGGATCGTGGTTTATTGACCCGGTGACCAAAGGCCTGGAATATAACAACAAGTTAAAAATTATTTTTGGTTACAACGGCCCCCAAAAAATGACTTATGAGCAAGCTATAGGGCAGGTAACGGAGGAATACAGAGAAAAAATCACTGTGGAGATCAACAAAGCGATCTCAAGCGGTGATGATTATGATATTACTTATACCCAGCGGCGGTTTAATGATAATGAGGTGATCTGGCTAAGATCTATAGGTAAGATTGCGCAGGATGAAAAAGGGAATTACACCATGTTTTCTGGAGTGGTTATGGATGTTACCGGGCAGGTGAACATTCGCAGGGAGATAGAGGACCTAAATCAGCAGCTGTCTGCCACTAATGAAGAAATTATGGCTTCTAATGAAGAATTAATTTCAACAAACGATGAATTGAAAGAAATTCAGGATAGCCTGGTTTTAGCTAAGACGAAACTCGAAGAAAGTGAAGAATTGAAAGATATCGCTATTGAACAGGCAAAACTTGGCATTTGGTATATGGATGCGGTTAGAAGGGATTTTATACCATCGGTGCGTTTAAAAGGATTTTTTGGCTATGGGCCTGATGAAAAAATGCCTTACGAAGCTACGGTTAATCAAATACAGGAAGACTATCGCGAACGGGTAACGACGGAAGTAGATATAGCCATCGCCAACGGTAAACCCTATGACATATCGTATCCGATCATAGAGTTTAGAACCAATAAGTTACGGTGGGTAAGGGCGACGGGAAAACTTAACCCGGCCCGGAATAGCAGGGCGTCATATTTTTCGGGTACGATTATGGATGTTACCGAGCAGAAAGAGGACGACCAGCGTAAAAATGATTTTATAAGCATGGTAAGCCACGAACTTAAAACTCCGCTAACGTCAATGAACGGCTATATCCAAATGCTGCACATGGTTGCCAAGAAGAAAGACGACACATTTGCCACCGGGGTTTTGGACAAAGCGAATAAGCAAGTCTGGAAAATGAATACGATGATAGACGGGTTCTTGAATATGAAGCGCCTCGAAACCGGCAAGATCCCATTGGACAAACAACCTTTTGATATGGCCGATCTAATCAGGGAAATGGAGGAGGAATCTACCGCGACTATTTCAACCCATAACATAGTTTTTGCACCTGTAGAGCCAACGCAAACCGAAGCAGACCAAGATAAGATAGGCCAGGTGATTAATAATTTGATTGGTAATGCGGTTAAATACTCACCAATTGGGAGCACTATAAATATAGCCTGCCTATCTATTGGTAATGATGTACAAGTGAGCGTTAAAGACCGTGGGATGGGTATTAGTGAGGAGGATCAAAAGCATTTGTTCGGCCGCTTTTATCGCGTGGAAAGTAAAGCAATGGCGCATATAAACGGCTTTGGTATTGGCTTATATCTTTGTGACGAGATAATTACCCGCCATGGCGGTAAGATCTGGGTGCAAAGTGAGATAGGTAACGGCGCAACTTTTTATTTTAGCATTCCCACGCGTTTGCAATAGTAGGTTATTGATGTGCGGGTAATGTAGGTTTGCGATTGTGATAGCTGTAAATAAGCCAAGTGAGCACCGCACAAAATTTTTGCGGGCATATCCTCACATTCAAATTCAAAAACTATCTTTGGCTATCATGAAAACCATAAACGTAGCCCTTTTGGCCGGTGGCTTTACCGGCGAGTACGAAGTATCTATCGACAGCGCCAAAAACATTGCCGCCAGCTTAGATGCCACCAAATACAAGGTTTATACCATACTGATAAACCGCCATAACTGGGTTTACGAAACTGATGGCCAAGCCATCGATATTGATAAAAACGATTTTAGCCTTACCCTAAACAGCGAAAAAATAAAGTTCGATTTTGCGTTTATTACAGTGCACGGTACGCCGGGCGAGGACGGCAAGCTGCAAAGCTATTTTGACCTTGTGAATATCCCGTATAACACCTGCGATGCTACCACATCGGCCATCACCATGAACAAGGCCTACACCAAGGCTATTGTGAATGGCATTCACGGTTTGCACACCGCCAAATCTATCCAATTGCACCAAAAGGACGACCATGATACGGCAACCATCGCTTCTGCACTGAAGTTCCCGCTGTTCATCAAGCCAAATAATGGCGGGAGCAGCGTGGGCATGAGCAAGGTTTATAATGTTGGCGGCCTGCACGAGGCTATCCAAAAGGCCTTTAAGGAAGACCCGCAAGTATTAATTGAAGAGTTTATTAAAGGCCGAGAGTTTAGCATTGGGATTGCCAGGCTGCACGGCAAAATAGTGGTGCTGCCCGCTACCGAGATCATCAGCTCGAAGGATTTCTTCGATTACGAAGCCAAATACACGCCCGGTGTGTCCGAAGAAATTACCCCTGCCGACCTGCCCGAGTCCAAGAACCACGAGATAGCCGAAATAGTTACCCAGGTCTATCTTCGCTTGAATTGCCGTGGTATGGTACGTGTGGACTTTATATTGCTGGAGGGTACGCAAGAGTTCTACTTCATTGAAGTGAACACCACGCCGGGGCAAAGCGCCAACAGCCTGATACCGCAACAGGTAAGGGCTATGGGCATGAGCGTTACCGACTTTTACGGCACGCTAATAGAAGGAACTATGCACGCGTAGTATCAGGTGTCCCACTTTTTTATTCATGTGCGATTTCTAAATTATAAGTATCTGTATATAAGTGTGTTGTGTTTTTTGGTGCAACAAGGTTTCATCAGCTAATACTTTAAATAAACGCTACGATCATTTGTTATAAAGTTACTTATGTGTTTTTGTATAGATGTCCCATTTGTTAAAAAACGGTACAGAGTGGGACAGGGTGAGACACCTCCGATAAAAGTTTGCGTTTAGTTTGAATTGTGTAACTTTGCCTTATGGCAACTACAGAAACAATAGAAGATTTCTACAAACAGAAGTTTAATTACATGCCGGATAACCTGGGCCAGGATATCGGGCACTTCAATGTTTTTCGTTTAGAGGATTGTTACGCCCCCGGCGCCAAGCCAATTGTGTACACCCGCCGCGATTTTTATAAGATCAGCCTTATCCGCGGTAAGCACGTGGTGCACTATGCCGATAAGAGTATTGAGGTAGATGGCACTACGCTCATCTTTTTTAATCCTAACGTGCCCTATACCTTCGAGCATAAAAGTAATGACCAAACCGGGTCCTTCTGTATTTTTAAAGAATCGTTTTTTACAGAAACCCTGCGCACTAATGTGCACGAACTGCCTATGTTTGGCTTAAATGGCAAACCCACCTACACACTTAACAGTGAGCAGGATGAGTACGCTACCCAGATCTTTAAAAAGATGCTTGACGAGATCAATTCAGATTACCGCTTTAAGTACGACCTGTTGCGCAACTATGTTACCGAACTGATGCACTATGCCCTTAAGCTACAACCACAGGAAACCATTTACCAGCACCCGGATGCCAACTCGCGCATTACATCTGTATTTACCGAACTGCTGGAACGCCAGTTCCCGATAGAAACACCTTCTCAGCGCTTCAACCTGCGGTCGGCTAAGGATTTTGCCGATAGGTTATCTGTGCACGTAAACCACCTCAACAGGGCTATCCGGGTAACCACGGGTAAAACCACTACCGACCATATTTTTGAACGCCTAACCAGCGAAGCCAAGGCCTTATTAAGGCACACCAACTGGAATGTATCAGAAATTAGCTACAGCCTGGGCTTTGAAGAACCCGCCCATTTCAATAATTTTTTTAAAAAACAAACCAGTTCAACCCCATCTTCTTACCGTGTTGTTTGAATTTTGTAAGTATTGGTTTGAATGATGTAAACGCTTGCCTGTTTTGCTGATGTACTTTTGTTTTATCAAATCATCATCAAAAATGGAAAACAAAATTAAAACATGGTTCATTACCGGTGCTTCAAAGGGATTAGGCCTAAGCCTGGTAAAGCAACTGCTGGCAGCAGGGCAAAATGTTGCCGCAACATCACGCCACCTTGCCGAACTGGTAATTGCTGTAGGCTCAACCGCCGACAATTTTTTGCCGATTGAGGTTGACCTTGCCAATGAAGATAGCGTGGGCTGCGCTATGCATCAAACTAAAAAAGCTTTCGGCCGCATAGATGTGGTGATCAACAATGCAGGTTACGGCATTGGCGGTAGCATCGAAGAACTGACCGACCAGGAGAGCCGTAGCAGTTTCGACGTTAACGTATTTGGTACGCTAAATGTAATCCGCATGGTTATGCCTTATATGCGTTACCAGCAATCGGGCCACATCATTAACATTTCATCTATCGCGGGTTTTGCTCCGGGCATCGGCTGGTCGGTTTATGCTGCTACTAAGTTCGCTGTGGAAGGCCTTTCAGCAGTATTGGCTGAGGATGTGCGTGAATTTGGGGTAAAGGTAACTGTGGTTGCCCCCGGCGCTTTCCGCACCAGCTTTTTAACGCAGGATTCCCTAACCATCGCTAAAAACCGCATTGAAGATTACAAGGTGGTTGGTCAATCATTAGACCGCTACCTGGGTTACCACGGCCAGCAGGCAGGCGACCCTGAAAAGGCTGCTACAGCCATTATCAATGTAGCGTATGACGAAAACCCGCCGCTGCATTTATTATTGGGTGCCGATGCTTACGACCGCGCCATGGCTCAATTGGAAAAGCTGGAGAAAGAGTTCCGCTTTAACGAAGAGCTAAGCCGATCAATGGCGTACAGCGCTTAATTTTTCAAAGTATTTATTAAAATGACAAATGCTTCCCAAGAAGGGACAGGGGATGCCTTTGCCATAATTTTATCACATCTAACATTAAAACATAAAACAATGAGCAATCAAAAAGTATGGTTTGTAACAGGCGCCTCAAAGGGCCTCGGGCTAAGCCTTGTAAAACAATTATTAAACAATGGTTATAACGTGGCTGCCACATCGCGCAGCGTAGCCGATCTTGAAAACGCCGTAGGTAAGTCTGAAAGCTTTTTACCGTTGGCTGTAAATATTACAGATGAAAGAAGCGTAAACGATGCCATCAGCCAAACCATTAGTTTGTTTGGTAAGATAGATGTTGTGGTAAACAATGCGGGTTACGGCATAATAGGTGCTTTAGAAGAACTGAGCGATGCAGAAGCGCGTGCTAACTTTGATGTAAACGTATTTGGGTCGTTAAATGTGATCCGCGCGGCGATGCCGCATCTGCGCAGGCAGCAATCCGGGCATGTGTTTAATATTTCATCTATAGGTGGTTTTAGCGGCAACTATCCGGGTTTTGGTATTTATTGCGCAACCAAATTCGCGGTGCAGGGCTTTACAGAGTCGTTAGCTGCCGAGGTTAAATCATTCGGGATAAAAGCTACAATCGTTTCTCCGGGGTACTTCCGCACAAACTTTTTAGCCCCCGATGCCCTGAGCGTACCAAAAAACGAGATTGAAGATTACAAAGCCGTACGCGATGTACAGGCGGCCCACCAAAGCGACATTAACGGACAGCAAGCCGGCGACCCTGAAAAAGGTGTTGCTGCCATCATTACCGTAGCCGAAGCTGCAGAAGCGCCAATGCACTTGTTTCTTGGTCAGGATGCCTATGACCTTGCCTATCAAAAAATGAACGACGTTAAGCAAGACCTGGAAACGTGGAAAGAGTTAACGGTTAATACGGGGTATTAAGAGCCTCTCCCGGCCCTCTTTGAAAGAGAGGGAGCCGAACTCAGTTTTCTAAGCCCCGGCTATAATTATTTACAACAATATTACACGAATAGCTGCATAATGTGCCCATATTCGTATTACGAAAAACAAAAACCAAAAAACATGATACCAGTAAAAGGATACGCGGCACAAGACCCGCAAACCGATCTTGCACCCTGGAGCTTTGAGCGCCGCGACGTTGGCCCTCATGATGTGCAATTCGACATTTTGTTCTGTGGTGTATGCCACTCAGATCTTCACCAGATAAAAAACGACTGGTTCCCGGGGATCTTCCCGATGGTGCCGGGCCACGAAATTGTTGGCCGTGTTACCGCGGTTGGCGCGCACGTAAAAAACTTTAAGGTAGGCGACCTTGCCGGTACCGGCTGTATGGTTGATTCTTGCCAGGTTTGCGAAAACTGCAAGCAAGATCTGGAGCAATATTGCCTTGAGGGTAATACGCCAACCTATAACGGTCTTGGTCGCGATGGCAAAACCCCAACTTACGGTGGTTACAGCAACAGCATTGTAGTGCGCGAGGAATTTGTGCTGCACATTTCAGATAAGCTTGACCTTGCAGCAACCGCGCCATTATTGTGCGCTGGTATCACCACCTACTCGCCGCTTAGGCACTGGGGTGTTGGCAAAGGCCACAAATTAGCCGTATTGGGTTTAGGCGGCCTTGGCCACATGGCTGTTAAATTTGGTGTTGCTTTTGGTGCCGAGGTTACAGTATTAAGTACTTCGCCAAAGAAAGAAGAAGACGCTAAAAAGTTAGGCGCCCACCACTTTGTGGTAACGTCAGACCCTGAACAGATCAAAGCCGCAACCGGTACGTTCGATTTTATATTGGACACCGTATCCGCCGAGCACGATTTTAACATGTACTTAAGCTTGTTACGTACCAACGGTACCATGATCTGCGTGGGTGTGCCATCAGAGCCTGCAAAGGTTGCAGCGTTTAGCCTGTTGGGCGGCCGTAAAAGCCTTGCCGGTTCGGGCATCGGCGGTATTGCCGAAACCCAGGAAATGCTTGATTTCTGCGCCGAGCACGGCATCGTTTCAGATATTGAAATGATAGACATTAAAGACATCACTAAAGCATACGAACGTATGGTTAAAGGTGATGTACGCTACCGTTTTGTAATTGATATTGCAACGCTGTAAGCGACATTATACTTGAATTAAAGGCGGATGATCTGATGAAGGTTATCCGCCTTTTTTGTTTGGGCGATAAAAACTTATTATACAATACAATGTAGTACTACGTATGCGCTATCTCATCATCATGTTGCTTTCGGCAGGTGTTTTACTTTCTTGCTCAGATGCCCGCAAACCAACCTATGTAATTACGGGCAACGGGGCTACTGTAGCCAAACAAGACACCCTGCCGCCACCCGCGCCTGATAGCGCCGGCTTATTTACCAAAATAAATACAGGGAACACCACTCCCGAACAGGTACTTGCCTTCGCCAATACCTTACGTGGCATCCCATATAAGTATGCATCAATAGACCCGGCTGTGGGTTTCGATTGCTCGGGCTTTATCACATTTGTGTTTAACCATTTCAAGATTGCCGTGCCCCGCCGCTCGGTCGATTTTACTTATATGGACAAACCCGTAAACCTGCGTGACGCCAAAACCGGCGACCTGATCCTTTTTACCGGTACCGATAGCACCATTAGGGTAGTTGGTCACATGGGCATTATTATCAGATCACCGGGCCGGGAGTTGACTTTTATTCACTCCACGTCCGGTAAAGCCAATGGCGTAACAGAAACGCCCTTTAATAGCTATTACCAGGGGCGCTATGTAAAAACAGTGCGCATATTTCCGCAGAATGGCAGATAATAGTATATTTGTAAAGCCTTAATCAATAGGATATTAATACGAAATACGATGAGATTATTTGCTGCACCAATTATGGCTGTCATTTTTTTAGGCTGGGTGTGCTACATTGCCTTTTTACCAAAACTTACAAGCAATATAAGAACGAAGTTTTTGCCGGGTTTTTCTTCATCGCCATATGGGTGGTGTTCCTGGCAGTTATAATTTATTGATCCGATCAACATACAATCAAAAGGCTACTCCTTTTAAGTTTACCTGCCTTTTTGTTACAATGCTATCCTTGCCGCTACAACTATTTTGAGTTTTAAAAACTTATATTGCTCAAAAATTATTATTTAGCAGTTAATAACGGGCTTGTGCTGTTATTGCAAATCTACCTTATGCACGATAAATTAACGCAAGGCGACATTAAGGATATTTTAACCAGGCTTAAACAATCTGAAGCCCGGTTAAATATGGTTATTAACTCAACCAGATTAGGTACCTGGGATTTTAACCCCGTTACACATGAACTTACGTGGTCTAAAGAATGCAAAGAAATTTACGGCCTGCCGTTAGATGCAAAAGTTGATTTTGAGTTTTTTACAGATCACATTCACCCGGATGATAAAGAATTTTCGCTACAGCAAATTCAAGACGCGTTAAACCCGGCGGGCGATGGTACCTACGATGTAACGATCAGGATCATTCGGTTTGATGATAAGACCGAGCGTTGGATCAGGTCGCAGGGCAAGGTTACGTTTGATATTTTGCGCCAGCCCAATATGTTTATTGGTACTGTACTTGATGTTACAGAACAGCGGGCAGCCGGCGAGCAAAGCGCACGGCTTGCCTCTATAATCGATTCGTCTGAGGATGTAATTATCAGCAAAACGCTTGATAGTATTGTCACCAGTTGGAATGGGTCGGCAGAGCGGACGTTTGGCTACACCGCCGATGAAATGATCGGGCAATCCATCCTTAAACTAATTCCGGCCGACAGGCAGGAGGAGGAACCACAAATATTGGCGCGGCTTAAAAACGGCGAACGTGTGGAGCATTTCGAAACCGTTAGGGTAACCAAGTACAACCAACTGATAAATGTGTCGTTAACTATTTCGCCCATCAAAAATGCGGAGGGGAAGATCATCGGCCTATCAAAAATAGCCCGTGATATAACCGAAAAGAAGCAGGAAGAATTAAGGAAGAACGATTTTATAGCCATGGTAAGCCACGAGCTTAAAACGCCTTTAACATCTATCCGCACCTATATTCAAGTTTTACTTGCCCAGGCTAAAAAAGATGAGACCGGCTTTAGTATGAACGCGCTGACACGTGCAGATGTGCAGGCAAAAAAAATGACCTCCATGATCCACGATTTCCTGAGCCTGGCAAGGTTGGAAGAGGGCAAGATCCGCATCACCAAAGAGGAGTTTGAACTTCACACCCTGATAGAAGAAATAGCTGATGACGCGCAGTTTTTAACTACAACCCATAAGGTTACCGTTGTTGATTGTAAAGGAATAAATTTAACGGCAGATAGGGACAAAATAGGGCAGGTGCTCATCAACCTGTTAAGCAATGCCATCAAGTACTCACCAAAAGGGGGCACAATCACGATAGGCTGCAGCAAAACCGGCGATGACGTAAAAATATTTGTAAAGGACGAGGGCGTTGGTATAAACAATACCGACAAAAAACGCCTGTTCGAAAAGGTTTACCGGGTAAAGGACGAAGAAATTAAAATGGTATCAGGTTTTGGTATCGGGCTTTACCTTGTATCGGAGATATTGAAGTACCACGGTAGCGAAATAAAAGTAGATAGTACAGAAGGCGCAGGCTCAACCTTTTATTTCACATTAAAAGCTTCTTAAACAAAAAATCGGATAACTTTTAAGGTTATCCGATTTGCATATTCATTGCCTGTGGTAGGTGTTGTTGGTGTTTAGCGCCAACAATATTTAAGGTAACATTGTGAAACCGTAAAATGCAGTTCTTCGTAATCGTGATAGGCGCAGGCGTCATTAAAAACATCCCGGTTAAGCGATAATTAATTGTCACAAATCTGTTACAGTGTTTCAAAATCTACAGCTATAATATCAACTCATACGTTAATTCATTAATATTATATTTTCCTGCCGGATGCTTCAAACATCAGGAGAAATAATACTGACTAAACATTAATCATATGAACAAAACTTTAAAATGTGCTTTGCTGGCACAGGTTTTTGTGGTAGCGGCCCTAACTACCAACGCCCAAACTGCTGTACAGCCTAAACTGATCGAAAAGGTTACCCGCAAGGGCACCGAACTGGTTATCCCTTACGAGAAGTATGTGCTTCCTAACGGGTTAACCGTTATTTTGGCCGAAGACCACTCAGACCCATTAGTACACGTGGATATTACCTACCATGTAGGTTCGGCGCGAGAAGAAATTGGTAAATCGGGTTTTGCCCACTTCTTTGAACACATGATGTTCCAAGGAAGCGACCATGTTGCCAATGGCGACCACTTTAAAATTATTACCGAAGCAGGCGGTACCCTAAACGGATCTACCAACCGCGACCGTACCAACTACTACGAAACCGTACCTGCCAATCAATTAGAAAAAATGCTGTGGCTGGAGAGCGACCGCATGGGCTTTTTGCTTGATGCCGTTACCCAGCAAAAATTTGAGGTGCAGCGCGCAACCGTTAAAAACGAGCGCGGCCAAAACTACGATAACCGCCCTTACGGTTTAGTTGGCGAGTATGCAGCAAGGGCTATGTACCCTTATGGCCACCCATATTCGTGGTTAACTATTGGGTACATCGAGGAATTGAACAAAGTAAATGTAAGCGATCTTAAGAATTTCTTTTTGAGATGGTACGGCCCAAATAACGCAACCATCACCATCGGCGGCGACCTTAATCCCACGCAAACCCTGGCATGGGTAAGCAAATATTTCGGCAGCATCCCGCGCGGGCCTGTTGTTAATAAAGCAGCATTCCCTATCCCGGTGTTAACCGCGGACAGGTATGTGTCATACATTGATAATTACGCGAAACTGCCGTTATTATCAATTAGTTACCCGGGTGTTAAAGCTTACGATAAAGACGGGGCAGCTTTAGATGCGCTATCAGAGATCATCGGGCAGGGTCGTAACTCTATCCTTTACAAAAACTTTGTAAAAACGCGTAAGGCAGCACAAGCGTCCATGAATTCGGCAAGTCCCGAATTATCTGGCGAGATCAGCATCCGTGTAGTTCCGTTCCCTGGGCAAACCTTAGCTGATGCTAAAAAACTGGTAGATGAGTCGTTAGTTGAGTTTGAAAAGACAGGCGTGAGCGATGAGGCACTTGTCCGTTTTAAAGGCAGCGCCGAGGCAAATGCCGTAAATGGTTTATCAAGCGTTAACGGCAAGGTATCTGAACTTGCAGAAGCCCAATACTTAACCGGCAACCCTAATCAGATAGGCCGTGAATTGGCCGATATAAGGGCAGTTACCAAGGATGATGTAATGCGCGTGTACAACAAATACATCAAAGGCAAACCGGCCGTTATATTAAGTGTGTTGCCTAAAGGCGGTACTTTAACAGCTGCTGCGCCAGACAACTATACCGTAAATACCGCGGGGTACAAAGCCCCTGATTATGGTTACAACGGCTTAACCTATAAAAAAGCCACCGATAACTTTAACCGCGCCGCTAAACCGGCTACAGGTGCAAACCCTGTAATTAAAGTGCCGGTAATGTGGTCGTCTGTTACACCGAACGGTATAAAAATGATCGGTACCAAAAACAGTGAGATCCCAACGGTATCTATCTCTATGTCGATCAAAGGCGGTGGTTTAGATGCCATCAGCAACCCTGCTAAAGCCGGATTAGCAGGCATTGTGGGCCGTATGATGAACGAGGAAACCCAAAAGTACACTGCCGAGCAATTTAACTCCGAGTTGGATAAACTGGGTAGCAACATCAGCATTGGCGCAGGTGCCGAAGAAATGTTCGTTAGCGTATCAACCCTAACTAAAAACCTGCCTGCAACCATGAACTTGCTACAGGAGCGTTTGTTTGCCCCTAAGTTTACGCAAGATGCATTGGACCGGATCAAGAAGCAGACGATAGAAGGCCTTAAACAAGCCAAAACCCAACCCGCAGGTGTGGCATCAACCGTTTACAGTAAAATACTTTACGGAACGGATAATGTGCGCACTTACTCGACAGGTGGGAACGAAGAAACCGTTGCCGGCATCACTTTGCAGGATGTGCAGGCTTATTACGACAAGTATTTCACCCCGTCGCAAACCTCCATCGTGGTTGTGGGCGATGTGAACGAAGGCACAGCCAAAGGCAACCTGGCGTTCCTGAACGCATGGGCAGACAAAAAAGTAACCATCCCAACCCCGAACGAAGGTAAAACTTTCGAAAAAACCACGTTGTACATTGTTGATGTACCCGGTGCTGCTCAATCAGAGATCCGCATAGGTTATTTGGATAAACTAAACTATGATGCAACAGGCGATTACTACAAATTGGGTATAGCCAACTACATTTTAGGAGGCGCGTTCAATAGCCACATCAACCTAAACCTGCGCGAGAAAAAAGGCTGGACCTATGGCGCACGTTCGGGTTTTAACTCCGGTAAATTTGGCGGTACTTTTACGGCATCAGCAGGTGTCTTGGCTACGGCTACCGATAGCTCGGTGTATGAATTTATTAAAGAGATAAAGGATTACCAAAAAGCAGGTATCACGCCCGAGGAATTGAAGTTTACCCAAACCTCAATAGGCCAGAGCGATGCCCGTAATTACGAAACTAACAGGCAAAAGGCGGTGTTTCTTTCAGAGATCCAAGAGTATAACCTGAAGCCAATATATGTTGACGAGCAAAACAAGATCTTGCAAACCATTACCCCGGCCGAGCTTAAAAAGCTTACCGACAAATACCTGAACACTGACAATATGGTGATACTGGTAGTGGGCGATAAGGCAAGGGTATTACCCGGACTGCAAAAGTTAGGTTATCCAATTGTTGAATTAGACAGCGACGGTAAACCGAACATGTAACGTCAAAGCATAAAAACAAAAAGTGCCCTTAGCAAATGTTAAGGGCACTTTTTGTATCTTACAACCAATGAAAAAGATCTTTCTGATAGTGGCGATGGTCTCGGTTACTGCATTTGATGTTAAGGCGCAAAGCAAAAGCGATAGTATTAAGGTAATAGCGAATTATGAAAATATAAACAGTGTTAAAACTTTACTGACAAATTTTAAAGGGAAACCGGTATTTATAGATATGTGGGCGTCCTGGTGCGAACCTTGTAAAGAGGAGTTTAAATATACTAAGGCATTACATGCAGCATTAATGGAAAGAAATATAGAAATGCTCTACGTATCTGTAGATAAAGATACCTCTAACATCGCCTGGAAAAAGGATATGCAGGCGTTTGACTTAACCGGAAATCATATCAAAGCAAACAAAGCCCTGCGGGACGATCTTACCACTATGATATGGGGCGGGGTAGACGCGTTCTCGATACCCAATTATCTTTTGTTTGACAGTGATGGCAACATACTGCTTAAAAGCGCGATGCCACCTGATACGGGCGTTGCTTTGCTAAAGCAATTGGATAATGCACTTGCCAAAAAATAAAAAGTATAGCTTTTAGTAATTCTTAATAAACGGCAAGCGGGCGGTTTTATATTCCGTTTTTTTAAGTTGCAGTTTTAGTGCTTTAAAACTTTCGTAAGGCCCATCGGATGCGAACATGTTACTTAGCCAGGCAGGTATAGCGCCACCGGGATCAAGCTGTATGGTATATTCTACCTTAACTTCGTTTTTATTAAGTGGGAAAATAAGCCATTTGCTGATGGAGTTTTTTACCCTCACAATCCCATCACGCTCGGGCACCATGGTAGGGGCAATGGGGCCATCCAAAGTTACTATTTTGGTTTCTTCGTTTTGCGTAGTTATCAGGTGGGCCACAAAGTCGCGGTTTTGTGCCGGCCATGGTATGCTTATTTCCGAATAATAAAAAAGCTCGGAAGGGGAAACCTGTTTAACCAGGCGGATCGATTTTGTATGATAGATCCACTGCGGGCGGCTTTTAAGGTCAAGCAGTACAGCTACCATCTGTGTAAGGGTACTTTGGTAGCTGCATTCTATCTTTAAAGCCCTAAGCTTTGAATTAGTTACAGTGCTGGTGTATATTTTAATGCCGTCCTTATCGCTCTTTAAAGCCCAGGTATATTGGGCCGATGAACTTTCAGATACGATAAAAAGTAACAGTAAGGCGAAAGCTATTTTTTTAAACATAAATGCAGCAGAAAATTATCCAACAAATTTAATTATCCGGATTATACTGCATGTCATCCATACAACACAATTACTAAAAAAATAATTAGGCTGTGGCTACCAGTTTGCTTGTGCTGCGGTAAACGTATTCGGTATAAATATGCCTGCGTGCAAACCTGCCCGGCGAATCTGCATTAACCAGTTTTACATAAACGGCTTTTGGCACGTCAAAGTATTCGTAAGAGTTACCGTCAGTAAAATCAACACGTAACACTTGTGATTTGTATTCAAAATCTACAATGGCAGCTGTGCCTGTGGTAGCGGTATATTCCGCTAAAGATTGCGCGCGGGTTTCGGGCGCTATGCTTACTAAAAAGTGGTAAGCCTCAATAATGGTCTTGCTTTTTTCTTCGGCCTGGTGCTTGCTGTCTTCGCTATCCTGAAATTTATCCGGGTGCCATTCTTTCATCAAACTGCGGTAGGTTGATTTTAATTCGGCCAGCTCGGCAGCTTCGGTAACGTTTAAAAGTTTGCGGTAATCGACGATCTTTTTCATTGTATTGCTATTGTATTGGTTATCGCCGATGGAGTTTATCCATTGAAAATAATTTTGCAAAGGTACGCTTTATTAACCATGTGTGCTACTGTGGCGCAAAAATTATAAATGTCGTTGCAGTTGTGCCGAAAGACTTTCATTTGTAACAAAAAACCACCCACCCTTTTTGGAGAATATACAAGCAGATATTGATGCAATAGGCAGCATTGAAGCAATAACATCTATAATAGAAGTAGTTTGCCGCACTACGGGCATGGGGTTTTTGGGGGTTGCCCGGGTCACCGACGATAAGTGGATAACCTGCGCAGTGCGCGATGAGATCGTTTTGGACTTATTCCCGGCAACTGTTACAAACGCGGGCAAACCAACCCCCGAAGCTGTTAGAGAAAAGCTGTTCAGGCCGTTTTCACGTGGTAGTCGGGTAAGGACGGGCTTGAACTTGGCCTTTATATCGCTTCAGAAATCGCACGCGCCCATGGTGGTACGTTATGGGTAGACTCGCGACAAGAAGAAACTACCTTCACCTTTACTATGCCGGTAAAATAATTTCTGGCCGGTCATCTTTTAGCAAATAATGCCTTGCTTATGTTCTTAAAAGTAAATGTTATTATAAGTGATATTATAAAGGTAATTTAGAAGACCAATGGAAGATGCCTCAAATCCTACTATCAATATCGCCCACTACCAACAAAGAGAAAGGGAACTGCAAAGCAAGTTAGATGAATTGATAGATTTTGTAGAAAACGCATCTTTACCACTACACTGGGTGGACGGCAACGGCGTTATAATATGGGCTAACCAGGCCGAGCTTGATTTGTTAGGCTATACCAAAGATGAATATATAGGTTTCTCCATAACTGATTTTCATACTGATGAGAACGTGATATCTGATATTTTAACCCGCCTCACCAATAACGAAACGCTTCAAAATTACGCTTCAAAACTTAGATGTAAAAATGGCAGTATTAAGCATGTACTTATTAACTCCAATGTATTAACTAAAAACGGCGAGTTTGTGCATACCCGTTGCTTTACGCGCGATATTACTGAGCTTAATGAAGCAAGTATCCGCAGGGATATTATTTTACAGGAACTTGAAAAAAGCGAAGCCAAATTGAAAATGGTGATCGCATCCGTTAATTTAGGTACGTGGGAATGGGAACCTAAAACTGATCTTTTGACGTGGAGCGATGAATGTAAAAAGATTTATGGGTTGCCACTAGACAAGGAAATAACTTTTGAAATATACGTTCAACACTTGCACCCGGACGATAAAGAGCGTGTGGTGCAGGCGATACAGGATTGTCTGGACGGGGCATACGGCGGGGAGTACGATATAGTTTTAAGGATCATCCGTTTTGATGATGGCAGCACACGGTGGGTTAGGGCACAGGGTAAAGTTTATTTTGAAGCGGGCGGTAAGGCAGAACGATTTATTGGAACTGTGGTTGATATTACCGAGAACAAGCAGGAGGAATTACGAAAGAATGATTTTATAGCGATGGTTAGCCACGAACTTAAAACGCCTTTAACCGCCGTAAAATCATATATCCAGATCTTGTTGGCAAAAGAGAAAATGGAAGGCAACGCTTTTAAACTGAATGCCTTGACCAGGGCGGAGGTACAAACCCAAAAGATGACATTGATGATACAGGATTTCCTGAGCCTTGCGCGTTTGGAGGAAGGGAAGATCCGGCTGAATAAAGAGGTGTTTGAGTTGCACAAGCTGATAGAGGAAATTGCCGGCGATGCCCAATTTTTAGCTTCGAGCCATACGGTTAAATTACAGGACTGCGAGGATATTATTATACGGGCAGACAGGGATAAAATAGGGCAAGTACTGATGAATTTACTTAGTAATGCTATCAAATATTCGCCTAAAGGTGGCTCAATTGTTATTGGCTGTGTAAAGCTTGGCAATAAGGTAAAGGTTTTTGTGAAAGATGATGGTATTGGTATAAGCCTGGCAGATCAGCAAAAGTTATTTGATAAATTTTATCGGGTTAAAAACGAAAAGATAAAGACCGTATCGGGCTTCGGCATAGGGCTATACCTGGTGTCAGAACTATTACGCTACCACAAAACTAAAATTGAAGTGGAAAGCCGCGAAGACGAAGGCTCCACTTTTTATTTTACGATAAATATGCAGCAAGCCCAATTATAAACCAGCGGTACGGTCATTTATATAGGTTTTATAAGGATAGCCAATGCATCGCTAATTTACCTTGTTATGTTGTAAGGCTGTTTAAATGTTAATCAGGATTAGTAATTTTGTACCATGTCAATATCAACAGAAGCCGAACGTTTGGGGATGGAAAAAGTAAGTAATGCCGTGGCTAATACGCTTAAGCAAATGCGCCAATATGCCAAACCCGGCATGAGCGCTAAGCAACTTGATGATTTTGGTGGCGAACTACTTAACGGGCTTGGTGCAAAATCGGCCCCAAAGCTTACTTACGGTTTCCCGGGGTGGACGTGCATCAGCATCAATAATGAGGTTGCGCACGGGATACCATCCGCAGAAAAAATACTACAAGAAGGCGACCTGGTGAACATTGATGTATCCGCGGAATTGAATGGCTACTGGTCTGACAATGGCGGTTCTTTTGTTTTGGGCGAGGATATCCACGGCCACGGTAAATTGGTAGAAGCATCAAAAGCAATTTTGCAGAAAGCTATCAGCAGTATTAAAGGAGGCGTTAAGATCAACGAAATTGGCCGTTTGATAGAAACTGAAGCAAAAAAAGCAGGTTATACAGTTATCAAAAATTTAACAGGCCATGGCGTAGGCCGCAGCCTGCACGAAGAACCACACGAAATTGCTAATTATTGCGATAAGTGGAATGTGACCCGTTTTAAGAAAAACTCGGTTGTAGCTATCGAAACTTTTATATCTACCGCATCGACCATTGCGAATACCCAGGCCGATAAATGGACCCTGGTAGGTAAAAAGGTGGTTTTGTTGCACAACACGAGCATACCATTATGGTAACAGGCGGGCAACCCGTTATACTTACTGCTGCAAACGGCATCTGGGATTAATTTTCAGGAACGGGGATGCTAAACCAAAAGGTGCTGCCTTTGCCGGCTTCGCTGTTAACGCCTATTTTGCCGCCATGGCGCTCCACAATTTCGGCACTAATATATAGCCCTAACCCAAGGCCCGAGTATTGCAGGCCGGTAGCATCTACCCGGTAATAGCGTTCAAACAAGTGGGGAATCTTATCATAGGCGATACCTTCGCCAAAATCCTGTACGGATATTTTAATAGAGCGTTCGCGCTTTTTGATTTCAACAATTATTTTTTTGGATAATGGCGCGTATTTAACCGCGTTGTTAACAAAGTTTACTATAACCTGCTCTATTTTGCTCTTGTCGGCAAAAACATCAACAGTTGTATCGCCTTTTAAAACAAGTTCGTGTTCGCCGGCAAGTCGGATATGGTCGCAGCTTTCCGTAACCATTTCAGCAACATTAAAGTTGGTTTTATTGAGTGCCAGTTGGCCGGCGCTTATTTTAGATACATTAAGCAGGGTTTCTATCAAGTGCTGCATTTTAGACAGGCTGGTATTTGCCTTGCTTATAAACTGGGTCACCTTTTCGGGGTTGCCGTTGGTTTTTATCAGCTTATCCAGGATCTGGATAGATGCCTTTAGTGACGTCATGGGGGTTTTAAGCTCGTGGCTGGCAACACTTATAAAATCGTCTTTCTGCTGTTGCAGGCGTTTAAACTCGGTAATGTCTAACACAGTGCCAAGCATTCGTACAGGCGTTTCGTCGGTATCATAGTAAATTTTCCCCTGTACCCGGATCCAGCGGGTGGTTTCGTCGGGGTTTGATATTCGCGCTTCGTAAAATAGTATGCCGGTTTTCAGGGCTTCTTCATGCGCCTTGCTGCGAATCTCCTTGTCCCCGGGAATAAAAGCGTCTATCAACTTTCGGCGGCCAACAGCTTTCTCAAATCCAAATATTGTGTTGAAACGCTCGGAGGTTACCATGTTTTGAGTAAGTAGATTCAAATCGAAAGTGCCTATCTCGGCGGCCTCAATAGCCAGGCGACCACGTTCTTCAGTATCCTCTATGCTACGGCGGGCCAATACCTTATCGGTAACATCAATGGCTATAACTAATATCGAATTAATGCTGCCATCAAAGTGGCGCACCGGCTCGTACACAAAATCTATATAAATCACCTCTGGTTTCCCGTTGCGGATCATTGTAACCTCGGCCTCTGTTGCCGTGTAGGCCATGCCGGTTGTAATAACCTGGTTCATGACCGGGGCATAGGCGGGCGCGGCCTCGGGCACGGCATCCCAAATGGTGCGGCGTTCCAGTTCTTTGCGTTTTTTACCAACCAGTTCAAGGTAGGTATCGTTCACCACCTCAATCATCAAGTCCTCGGCACCGATGATGCAGATGCCTATAGGTGCCTGCCTTACCAGGTTATAAAGCGTCATTTCGCTTTCTTCTACCGCTTGTTTAGCGCGCTCAAGTTCAGTAACATCGGTATTAAAGGCCGCTACACCATATACATTGCCATCTGCATTGCGCAGGGGCATATAGGTGAATTTGTAGTAATAGGTTTGTAGTTTGCCTGCCACTAAAAGATCGACCCGCTCACTGCCACTATCAAATGTTTTGCCGGTGCGGTAAACGCTTTGCAGGTAGCCCAAAAATGGCTGGTCTTCCAGTTCGGGCAGGGCATCAAAAAAAGTTTTCCCGATAACGGATGCGTCCCTGTCCCAGGCTTTCAGGGTAGCGGCATTGGCAACCGTGATGGTCATATCTTCGCCCGTGCATACATACACCGGGAAAGGTGACATTTCAACAATATCGCGAAAAATATTTCCGGTTGGTTCCAATTGCTTTAGTGTATTACTAATTAAATAATTTGCCCTCTTCAAAAATAAAAAACTTTCGCATACTTAAAATAGCTATTGCAGAATAATCGCCAGAAAGCTACGGGCACGATATTGGCCTTAAAATATTTTTTTTGCAAACCATTTACACCAAAATGCATTATAGTTGACATAACCTTAACCTTAACATTTGCGTAATACAATCTTGTTGATGACTTAACCCTTTAATGCACGCGTATTGAAATTTTTACCTTACCAGTTCACCATGCTGGCTTTAGCCGTGGTGTTATGTTTCCCCGTAACCCTGATTGCTCAAACCGCCCAGGATGCCAACAAGTTGATTGTTGACACGTTGCCAAAGCCCATACCTAGGCGTGCACGTACGCCATTTTTTGGCCCCGCACCACCCGAGACAAAACGCTTTGGCCGCGCCGCCATCGAGTGGGGGCTTGCGCAAGCCATACCCTTTAGTTATGGTAAGTTTGTAGTGCATGCACCATACTCTAACGTAACCACCTCAACCATTTGGCGCAACTTAAACCCCGGCAGCTGGCAATGGGATAAAGATATTTTTCGTACCAATCAATTTGGGCACCCGTACCAGGGGAGTTTATACTTCAGTTCATTTCGTAGCAATGGGTATAACTTTTGGCAATCGGCACCGGCGGCTGTTGCGGGCAGTTATTTTTGGGAAACCTTTGGCGAGAACGAGCACCCGTCGCCCAACGATTTTGTGAACACAAGCTTCGGGGGGATCGTGTTGGGCGAGATGAGTTACCGACTCTCTAACAAAATCGTAAACAACCGCCACCGTGGCTTTGGCAGGCAGATGGAAGAGTTTGTCGCCTTTTTAGCCAACCCAATGAATGGCCTGAACCGTTTGCTTGATGGTAGATGGGGCAAAGTGTATGGTAACCCTAAGGACAGGGATTCATCACAAGTATCTGCCGAGTTTGACCTGGGCGCCCGTACTTTCAATAGCATTACAGGTGCAGAAGGCGGCAATAAAAAGGCAGGGATATTTGGGCGTGCCAAGCTCTTTTATGGTAACCGTTATAAAGATTACCATACTCCATTCAGTAATATCATGATTAACCTGGAGGTTGGTAAGGATGATAGTTCGGTAGTGAACGCGATAAATGTGTACGGTTCGCTGGCAGGGTGGGAGCTGGAATCAAACCGAGACTTTAAACACCTGGCTATCCTGAGCGCAAATTATGATTACATTAGTAATGAGTCGTTCTTTTATGGTGGCCAAAGCGTTAAGCTAAACCTTTTCTCTCAATATGACGTGGGTACAAAAGTGAAGGTCAACACCAATATAGGCACCGGCCCCGTGTTGCTGGCGGCGGTGCCCAGCACTTACTCATCAAACGGCCGAAATTATGATTATACGTCGGGCTTTAGCTTTAATGGCGGGGCCGGGATAATTGTAAAAGACAGGTTTTTTGCAAGTTTTGATTACCGCGGCGCATTTCTTTATACAGTAAACGGGAATAAATCTCATTACTATTTGCATACCGTTAACAGCGAATTGCGGTACGCCTTGTCTAAAAAGCTATCGGTTGTTGGCGAATCGGGTTATTTCTTTTTACGTGGAAAATATGACGAACATGGCGATGTAAACAAACGATACCCGTTTGCAAGGTTATCTATGCGCTATAGTGTGGATTTTTAGGGAGGCAGAGAGGCTTGCCAGGTGCACAATAAGATCAGCAGGAGTTCTGCTGATCTTATCCTTAAAATTTTAAAAATTACTTATCGACTAAACGAGCTTTACAAATTCTTCAACATTTGCCCGCGCGTACTTTTCAATTATAGCCATGGTATTATCGTGCAATTGAAAATAGCTTGCATTGTATTCATCAAATGTTTTTTGATTTTCGAGGTAAGCACGCTCTACTTTATCAACAAGGCTTAAAAGTTCAATGTCGCCTACCAAGGCCAACCCGTTTTTTATAGTGGGGAGATATTTGCCATAATTGTGATCATAAAACTGCTTAAATCCCCCGTTTGCTACTGCTCCGTCCAAATACCAAAAAAAGTATAGGGCTTTTTGCCCCGGCGAAAATCTTTTTGAAAGCTCATCATCATCGTCACTTGATTCAGCAATGTTGATGGTAGATAAAATCTCCCATCCAAAATCCCATCCATTCAATGTTTCAAATTCTGATGTGCTGAAATCGGGCCGCAGGTGATTTTCTATTTCGAAAATTGTAAAGGGTACCATAGTGTTTAGATCTGGTAATGCTCAATTACATCCTCCGGGACTTTTGCGCCGCGGCCGGTAGCCATGTCAATCATCACGTAATCGAAGTAGCCGTCGCAGCAAACTTTGTTAGTGGCTTTATTGGTTAGGGTAAAGGCCACGCGACAGCCCTTGTCATTAATAGTTTCGATGCCGGTTTTTACGATGAAGTAGTCGCCCATGGTGAGTGCGCGTTTATAGTCAACATGCGCGGTGCGCACCACCCAGCCAAAACCACGCTCCATAAATTTTTCCATAGCCATGCCGTAGCAGCGTTCCATTTGGTCGTAACGGGCGGCAAGTACGTAATCAAAATACTTGCTGTTGTGCACATGGTGAAACATGTCTATATCATCGGGGCGTACCCGCAGTTCGGTCTCGAAGGTGGAGTAATTCATTAATTCAAAAGTAAAAATTCAAAAGGAAAAATAATGTTAGAATAGGTCAGAATGTGAGCCTGTGCGCACCAATTCCAGTAGGTTTATTTCTTCATTTTCATCCCAAATTAATAATAGGTCGGGTTTTACATGGCACTCCCAGTAACCGGAGTAATTGCCGCTTAACTTATGCGGCTTATGCTTCTTAGCTAAACCGGAATGGCCTTTTTCTGCAAGGGTTTCGATGAGTAGTTGCAGTAAATGGAAATCGTTTGCCGAGCGTTTCTTAAGGAGTTTTAGGTCTTTTAAAAACTTTGTAGAGGTAACTATTTGAAACATGATGCAATTAAATGCTATTAAACAGTTCTGCTACATTGTTGAATTTTTTACCTTTCCCGGCCTTTAGCTCGTTTATCGCATCAATTGTATCGGCATTAGGAGTAGTGCTTTGTTTTTTTACTTTCACAGTAATGTTCAATTCTTTTAAAAATTGTTTAACCTGTTGGGTTTTATCGTCCGGTACCTGAATTTCAATCGTCTGCATATACAAATTTACTTATTTGATATTATACCAACAAGTTTGATGAATCTTGTTTTTTACACCAACGTCTTCTTCCACTTACCTTTCTTAAATAATATATAAGCTGCTATTGTTAGGCCTATTTCGGCTACGGGGATGGCGATGAACACGCCTGTTGGGCCCATTTGAAAGTGCTTAGCCATAAGGTAGGCAAACGGGATCTGGAAGAGCCAAAACGTGCAGAAATTTATTTTGGTGGGTGTCCAGGTATCGCCGGCACCGTTAAAGGCGCTGGTGAATATCATGCCTATCCCAAAAATGATAAAGCCCCCGCTCAGAATCTTTAAGGACCGTGTGGCCACTTGTTTTACCACTTCATCCTCTGTAAAAAACGACGCGAACAAATGGCCGCAGGTTAAAAACAACACACTTACCACACCCAGGAAAACAACGGTGTATTTGATAGTTTGATATACTGACTGCTCGGCCCTGTCTATATTGCCTGCGCCGAGGTTTTGCCCAACAAGAGTAGCCGCCGCATTGCTAAGCCCCCATGCGGGCAGCAAAAAAAACATCATTAAACGTAACGAGGTTTGATAGCCTGCCGAGCCCTGGTCGCCGCCGGTGGTGGCAACAAGTTCTGCCAAAAAGATCCAGCTGCAACTGGCTATTACAAACTGTAGGATGCCGGGTGCCGCTACTTTGATGATGGCCTTAATCTGTTTCCCGTCGGGCACAAAATAACTCAGGCGTATTTTTAAGGCATTTTTGTTGTTGAATAAATTATAAACCTGGTATGATACTCCCAAACCGCGACCGATAGTTGTGGCTATTGCCGCGCCCGTTAAACCAAACGCCGGGATAGGGCCAAAGCCCCTAATAAAGATAGGGCACAAAATAATATTGGCGATGTTAGCTATCCATAGGCTGCGCATGGCAACGGCTGCATTGCCCGCCCCGCGGAAAATTCCGTTTATCAGGAATAACAGTACGATGATGAGGCTGCCACCCATCATGATCTGGACGAAGCGCGTGTCATGGTTGGCCGTTGCTGTTGAAGCGCCCATTAAAAGCAAAAGGTCGCGGGCGTGGATTAACCCCGCAATGCTGATAATTACATTTATTACCACGGCGATAACGATAGTTTGCATGCCGGCTTTTGATGCTGCCTCGGGGTTTTTCTCGCCAATGCGGCGGGCAACAACCGCGGTTGCCGCCATACTTAGGCCTATTGCTAAAGAATATATTACGGTGAGTACAGATTCGGTTAAGCCAACGGTTTGGATGGCGTTGCTGCTATTGGGCAAGTGGCCTACAAAATACAGATCTACCAGCGCAAAAACAGATTCCATAGCCATCTCCAGCATCATGGGGATAGCTAATAATACAATGGCCCGTTTAATGGTGATCGATGTAAGGTCTACCTGTTCGCCTTTTAAGGATTGCTTTAAAACGCTGAAAAATGATTTTACGGTAGCTTTTGACTTGGCGACTTGTGACATAACAGGTTATTAACAGGTGTTTAAATATACAGCCTTTATGATAATATTGTATAAAAGTATAACTGGTACAAAGTTATACTTAACCTTTGTATCCATACTGTGTAAGAATGCCATAATGGCGGGCAGATCGCGACATTGTTTACAAAAGACTTTTTTGCGTTTGCAGTGGAAAGCCCACAGCGTGAGTGGCTTGTGGTAGGGCAGGCGAGGACTTGAAACGGAAAGCGCGGGCCGTAGGCAACGCCATGTTTTGGTGAATAGTTGATGGGGTTAAGTGGTGAATAGTTCTTGTATGCTTATAACCTATAAACAACCAATCACTGCTCTCTACTCAATATTCTCTATATTAAACCAAGCGCTACTTAACTTAATTAACCACTCACCAACCTCTCAAAATTCATTTTTACTTTTCAATTAAAACCGTATCTTTGCACCCAATTAATCAAATCAATCACGCTTTAATATTATTCACGTAATGTATTTAGGTAAAGAAGCAAAGGCAGAGATCTTTGCAAAACATGGTAAAAGTGTAACCGACACAGGTTCAACCGAAGGTCAGGTAGCATTATTCACTTACCGCATCGCGCATTTAACCGGTCACTTGAAAAAGAACAAACATGATTTTTCAACCCAGTTATCGCTTCAAAAATTAGTAGGTAAACGCCGCGGTTTGTTGGCATACCTGTTCAAAAAAGACATTGAAAGATATCGTGCTATCATCAAAGCGTTAGCGCTTAGGGATATCATCAAATAACTTTTCTTATTTTTTTAAAAGAAGCCGTCCGCATTTGCAGGATGGCTTTTTTACTTTTGAAACATTATTACACACACATAAAAAACCGGTGCGCTCCGAAAGATGAAAAGTGCACTACAAAACAAACAAGATGAGTTTAAACGTAATTAAAAAGGTTATTGATTTAGGTGACGGCCGCACCATTGAGATCGAAACCGGTAAACTGGCCAAACAAGCCGATGGTTCGGTAGTGATTAAAATGGGTGATACCATGTTATTAGCTACAGTAGTATCATCGCAGGAAGCAAAAGAAGGTATCGATTTTTTACCTCTTTCTGTTGATTATCAAGAAAAATACGCTGCCACCGGTCGTATCCCGGGTGGTTTTTTACGCCGCGAGGCACGCTTGTCAGACTATGAGGTTTTGATCTCTCGTTTGGTTGACCGTGCATTGCGCCCAATGTTCCCTGACGATTATCATGCTGATACTCAGGTAATGATATCATTGATATCTGCCGATAAAGATATTATGCCTGATTGCCTTGCTGGTTTAGCAGCATCAGCCGCTTTGGCTTGTTCTGATATCCCTTTCAACGGCCCTATATCTGAAGTACGTGTTGCTAAAGTTAACGGCCAATTGGTTATCAACCCAACTGTAACACAGCTGCAATCTGCAACTTTAGAGTTTATTGTTGCCGGTAGCGAGCACGATATCAACATGGTTGAAGGTGAATCTGCAGAGATACAGGAAGCAGAACTTGTTGAAGCAATTAAATTTGCACATACTGCCATTAAAGTACAATGTTTAGCTCAGAAAGAACTAACTGCCGAGCTTAACAAAACTGTTAAACGTGTTTACAGCCACGAGCACAGCAACGACGAGCTTGAAAAAGCCATCTATGCTGCTACTTATGACCAGGTTTACGCTATTGCAGGTGCAGCATCAGGTAAAGATGAGCGTACCGCTAAGTTTAAAGAAGTTAGAGATGCTTATATCGCTACTTTAGGCGAGATTGACGACATCACCAAATCATTAGCTAAAAAATACTACCACGATGTTGAGTATGACGCTATCCGTAACCTTGTATTAGACGAAGGCAAACGTTTAGACGGCCGTACTACTACCCAGATCCGCCCGATATGGAGCGAAGTTGGTTATTTGCCATCTGCACACGGTAGCGCGGTATTTACCCGTGGCGAAACACAATCATTAACCACAGTTACATTAGGTGCTAAGGATGATGAGCAAATGATTGATGGCGCGTTCATCAATGGTTACCAGAAATTCTTGTTACACTACAATTTCCCTGGTTTTTCAACAGGTGAGGTTCGCCCTAACAGGGGTGCAGGCCGTCGCGAGATTGGTCACGGTAACCTGGCAATGCGTTCGTTAAAACGTGTATTACCTGCCGAGGCAGAAAACCCATATACTATCCGTATCGTTTCTGATATCTTAGAATCTAACGGTTCATCATCAATGGCTACGGTTTGTGCCGGTACATTGGCTTTGATGGATGCCGGTATCAAGATCAGCAACCCGGTATCTGGTATTGCAATGGGCCTTATCACTAACGAAATGGGTACCAAATACGCTATCCTTTCTGATATCCTTGGTGATGAAGATCACTTGGGTGATATGGACTTTAAAGTTACAGGTACTAAAAACGGTATCGTTGCGGTACAAATGGACTTGAAAATAAACGGTTTATCATACGAGGTTTTAACCAACGCGTTAAACCAGGCTAAAGATGGCCGTTTACATATCCTTGGCGAAATGGCCAAAACGCTTACCGCACCACGTGAGGACTACAAACCACACGCTCCGCGTATCGTAATGATCAAGATAGATAAAGAATTTATTGGCGCGGTTATTGGCCCCGGCGGTAAAATTATCCAGGAAATGCAACGCGAAACTGGTGCTACCATCTCTATCGAAGAAAAAGACGGACAAGGTATCGTTCAGATCTTTGGTGATAACAAAGACGCTATCGACGCGGCTTTATCACGGATCCGAGCTATTGCTTCTAAACCGGAAGTAGGCGAGATATACGAAGGTAAAGTGAAATCAATTATGCCGTTTGGTGCATTTGTTGAGATCATGCCGGGTAAAGATGGTTTGTTACACATATCTGAAATTGACCACCGACGTATCGAAACCATGGATGGTATCTTTAACGTAGGCGACGAGGTACGTGTAAAACTACTTGATGTTGATAAGCAAGGTAAATTGAAACTTTCCCGCAAGGCTTTATTGCCCCGCCCGGACGGTAACAAACCTGCCGAAAACAACTAAGCAGTACTTTATTTATAATAGCAAAACCCTCTTTTAGAGGGTTTTGCTATTTAATTGAAAAAAATTTAAAACAAAAGCCGAACTTTTTAGGTTTGATTGAGTTAAGGATAATACAAAGAGAACACCATCATGCCGGTACTAATTTGCTAATGACATCTACTACTAACGATCCTTTAGATTTTCTTAATAATTCTCAAGGGATACAGACCGGCAACCAGGCAGATCTGATCCAGAAATTATTGTACGAAATTATAAGGGTTAAGGAGCTTATTACCTATTACGATTCCATCCCCAACGGGGCAGGACAGCTCGGCTCTTCTATTTTGAACGAACTGGTTACCGAAGCCTACAATTCTCTAGTAAACTACGATACCATCCTCATGAAAAAGTATTATGATCTGCTGCTTAACTGCGATTGATACTTAAATTAGTGATTGCTTATCTCTTTCGAAATTGCCACCATTTGTTCTTTGTATTTATTATTGGTGTTTCTGCTTTTGGCGATTCTTTTTCAACCGACTTAGTTTCAATATGTTCACTTTCAGTTAAAGTGAATTCTTTCATGATATCTAAATAAGCCTCTTTTTCAATTGGTTGGAGTATATATTGAGCTTCGTCAAGCCTTGTTAGCACAAGAGATGGGTGTTGTATGAATTGTTGGCGATTAATCCTTGATATTTCACCAACAGTTGCCCGCAATACAACCCAATCTGATTTTTGCAGTAACAATTTATGGCCTGGTAATAAAACTTGAAAAGTTTGTGTGCCTTCAGGAAAATCTGCTTCCATGAGGGTTGGCACTTTTAATTCATCTATAGTATATTCAATAAATTGTATTTTTTTAATTTCATCCGTTAAACGGTCAGCGAATTGCTCTTCATTAGGCTGGTCTTTCGAAATTTTGTCTAAAACATAATTCCCGAAATAAAATGGCCTCACGCAGCCCGGCAGTTTAATTTCGCCACTCTGCTTCAAAATAAATTTCAATGCATCAACACCGTTGAATCGGAATGAATGTGCCCAGTCTGTACCGAATTGAATTTCAAATTCTTCCAAAGAAGTTTCCTCATAAAATTCTGGCGAAATCGTTGAATTATTGATACGCGCAATTGCCATTGCAAATTTTGCAGCCAACATATAATCAGCTTCACTTACAAAAGTGTTTAATTCTATATCATAAGCTTCATTACCAACTGTAAGCGCTACACCGCGAGATGATTCATAGTCCAGGTAAAATTTATTGTAGCCGGCAACAACATCCTCGGGGTTAATATCTCCATTTACGCGAACGTTATTCGGAATAAAGCTGTTTTCAAGCAGTTGCTTATAGGTAATATCTTGATTGTTATTTATGAAGATGTGATAACTCATACGTCTAAGTTACCACTATTGTAGACTCCATCTTAAAATTTATCCGTTAGTTTCGCCAAAAACCTTCTCACGCAACTCTTTTGAGATCTCATCAGTTATCTTGATAATATCGGCAGCTTCCTGGGTGTTGTTGATGACGATCTTGTCGCACGCTTCGCGGTAGGGTAGTAAGTACTCTTTATAAGCCGGTACAACGTGGTTTACCCATTTGTAGTACGCATCTTCGTTAGAGTAGCCGCGTTCTTCCAGGTCGCGTTTAAGGCGGCGTTGTAGGGCGATGTGTTCGTCGGCCTCAATAAATATGGTCATATCAAGTACTTCCTTGATTTTACCGAAGTGCATAATAAAAAGGCCTTCCACAATAATTATAGGTGCGGGCTTTATCTCCAGCATCTTGGGGACAGCATTTTGGTTATTAAAGGTGTACTCCTGCTTCATAAAAGATTCGCCCTTTAATAGCTTGAAAATATCATTTTCAAAGTGGTCATGATCTATAGTAGATGGTAGATCGAAGTTATAATCACGGTTCTCCAGTTTGGTCATGTTATGCGCCACGGAAAAATAGTAATCATCTTGTGATACCAGGCACACTTCGTCATCGCCGAAGTGTTTAAGGAAGGATTTTAAAAAGAAGGTTTTGCCGCTTCCGCTGCCACCGGCAACGCCAATTACATAAGGTTTATTCATTAGGTGTACCGTAGCTGATATTTACATGAAAACGTTTGTCTAGCGCGCCTAATGCTTCAGCAACATTTTTGGTCATCACTACTACCGCATCCTTGGTAGACTGGCTATCTGTAAAACGGCCAACTACTTTGGCAAAGGTGGTGCGGTTATTCATAGGGTTAGTTATGCGCATAACGGTGCCTATAGGGGCGGTGCGATGTAATACGAGTTTCTTGTTAGGGTCAAGGCTGGCATCGTCTATCCATGTAGCTACGCCTTTTTCATTTTTTTCAAACAGGCCGTATTTGTTGCTTCCCGGTTTACGTGATGCGCTATCAATAGGCGAGGCAACGTAAGTTGAGTCGCGCTTAACGGTATCAACGTGCGCCTGGGCTGTTACAACAGGCTGTACCTGCACTTGCGGGGCAGGTGTACCATTAGGCACAATTAAAATCTGGCCGGGTGTAAGGTTGATCGATTTTAATTTGTTTAGGGTAGTAAGGACCTCAACAGTAGTATTAAAACGTTTAGCTATGGCATAAAGCGTTTCGTGTGCCGATACTTTGTACTCTTGCGTGTTTGGCGTTGTAGCAGGAACAATTGCAGGCGGTTGAACAGTCTTTTGTGCCTGCTGTTGCTGGGTTACTACGGGAGTTTTAACAGGTGCCTGCTCAACAGGTTTAGCAATAACAGGTGCTTGTTGTACCGGTTTGGTCTGCGGCTGTGATACAGCTGCTGTTGGCTTATCGTTTTCAACTATCGAACGCTCGGTAGGTACTTTAATGATCTGGCCAATTTGCATTTTGGCGTTATTATTAAAAGTTTGGATAAACTTTGGGCTAACACCATATTTACGGCCAAGCGAGTAGTAATTGTCTTTAGCGTCGAGTTTATGCAGGATAACTTTTTTGCCGTTTAGGTTCTCAACACCAACAGAATCGGGCAGGGCCGATGCAAAAAGGATAGAAGTGGAGCTGAGCAAAACAGTGGATAATAGTAGTATTTTAAATTTCATAATAAATTCTTATTCAGTAATTTATATTTTTAAAACTTTTATTTCGGCCTTGTTTTTAATATAAACCAGTGCGTTTTTATGTAATACAAACGCCTCGGGTTGCAATTTTTGTATGTTTTGGTTTAATAAATCGTGGTACACCATATCATTACCTTGCATCACATGCAGGTGCTGTTGTAAAGCCCCGTTTTTTAAAGTGTGCAAAGATACAATTCTGTACCTATTATGGTTTAGATAATGCACCATATTTCCGTGCGGCTCGTGTGGCAAGCTGCCGGGCGCCATGTCTGCTGCGGGCATTAATACAGGTATGACTATATTATTCTCCAAAGGTTTATCCTCCGCAGTATCGTATGGTCTTATAGTTTGCCCAGTAAGCACATCTATCAGCATTAATTTTTTTGGCTGAAAGCTGGTATTATAAACCACCGGGCCGTTGTTAGATAAATGATCGAACGCCAGACTGTAATTGCTCCAAAGCTCTTTTGATGTGGTGGCATCAATAGCTATGATGGCCTTGTGCTCGGGACCGCTTTCGTGCTTATAGTAATGTAAAAGTATAACGCCGTTGTAAATGGCTTCGATGCCCGTAAGCCAGCGTTCGGGTAATGTAAAGTTTGTGAAGTGTACTTCGCCGGTGGCTAAACTGAGCGATGCGAAAGTGGTTTGCTTGTCCGCTTCGTTGCGGATCTCGATAGCCATCGTATCTGTAAGCCCGTCTGTTTGCAAGCGCCAAATGGTGCCGGTGAAGGGTTGGGAGATGAATGGTTGTAGCATTGTCATTAAGTGTGCAAATATGGCTATTTATATCAAAACATATTAACTTTGATAACAAGCCAACCAAAAGGCTGTTATCACATCAAAACCACACACATATCATGGACGCTGAAAAAATTAGCTTAGAAGAAACAAAAGTAAAACCCGTAGTTGACCACCTGAACGAGTTGTTGGCCAACTATCATATCCACTACCAAAAATTACGCGGCTGCCATTGGAACGTTAAAGGCAAAAGCTTTTTTACCCTGCACGTTAAATTTGAGGAGCTATACACCGTAGCTTTAACCACTATAGATGAATTGGCCGAGCGTATCCTTACATTGGGTAAACCCCCGTATAGCACTTTTAACGATTACATCAGCCAATCAACTTTAAAAGAAATCCAAACTATCGGACTAAAAGATACAGATATGGTGAAAGCGCTTATCGAAGATATGGCTGCCCTGATAGAAATGGAACGCCAGATCTTGGATATTACTGCCGATGCCGGCGATGATGGCACCAACGACATGGTGAACCGTTTTATGCAGTTTAAAGAGAAAAATACCTGGATGCTACGATCTTTTGTGAACGAAGATTAAGTTGGAGAGATTAGAAATTAAGTCTAATCAATTAAATAAAAAAGGCGATGAGTTTAACTCATCGCCTTTTTTATTTATGCAAGATTTTGTCTCAAATCTCACATCCGATATCTAAAATCTTAGAAGCGGTATCCCAAAGTTAAGTAACCGTTATTAGCGGTATTTCTTAACATGGCTGCAGGGCTGCCCGCGCCAATATCATAAGGAAAAATGTTTTGTGTGCCTGTAGAGTGAGCGTATGTAGCATCAACATAATATGCACCAAAACGAAGGCCTACCCCGCCGCTGGTGGTTTTTATATCGCTGCCGTTTTCGTTACGGGTATCACCCTGTATGCCGTATCCGCCACGTAGTAAAAAGAAGCTGTTTATACGTGCCTCGGCACCTATGTGTGCATTAACGGCAGATTTATATAGGCCTTTAATTTCGGGGTTGTCCCTTAAATCTGCATCATAATTATCGTTGCTGCTTAAATGCGCGGTACCATAGTCAACATATTCAACATCGCCGGTTATAAAACCAAAGTTTTTAATAAATACTGCTGCACCGCCCGCTAATCTTAGTGGTGTGCGCAGGTTGTAGTTTAATTGATAATCCTGAGACTCGTTGTTGTTGGTAGCATTGTTACCAACTTTTGACGATAGGCTTTCGTAGTAAATATCATCTATATTATAAAAAGTAGGTGATGTGATTGTTGCACCAAGGCGCACAGCTTCAACAGGTTTGTAAATAACACCAACCTTTGCGCTAAAACCTGTACCGGTGGTAGCCTGGTTTTGTGAGTATGCCGAATTATAAGCGCGGTTCACAGGTGCACCACCTTCTAAAACTGATACATTTCCATCCTCATAAAACGTGTTATAAGAATTATACTTAATATCTGTAAAGCTTAAACCAAAACCTAAGTATAGCTTGTTACTATAGTTAGCGCCCACCGAAAAATCTACGGACGACTGGCTGCCAGAACGGTTGTAAACAGCTTCCTGGGCAGTTGAGCCAACGTTGTTTGGCCTGTACTCAGATGTGGTCGGCGTGATATTATAAAGGTCTATCAATTGATGATCATATGCCCAGCCTGCCAGGCTACCCTCATCAATACCAAATTGGTTTGCTTGCGATGCGTAATAATTGTTGATAGAATTTGATCCATTGTTACCGCTGTAGCGGATATTTTGGTTGAAATTGTTGGTACGGCTAAAGCTTACACCATAGTTGGCGCTCAACCAGCCTTTATTTTTATCGGCACCGGCCGGTTTGGATAGCTGGTTATAAATTACAATAGCCGCGTTGTTTAAGTTAAAGTTGTTGCGGGTTGTTGTAGTCTTATTATTAAAATAATTAGCCTCTGTTTTGTTGTTATCATAACCGGGGGTGATGCTAAACTCCGAACGGGTAAAAAAGCCCAGGCCGGCAGGGTTACCACTTACATTGCTTAAGTCGCCGCCAACCGCGGTACCTGCGCCGCCAACCGCTTTTATGCGCGATGTTGTACCTGTTGTAGTTTGCGAAAACCTTACGGCATCTTGCGAGTATTGGGCAAAAGTATTTTGGGTAAATGCTACTATAGCAATTACACTTAGTATGTATTTAAATTTCATAAAATGAGTTGGGTTGATGTTAATAGTTAGTTCCTTGCAGGCCTGCCGCCACCGCCGCCGCCACCAGAGCTACGGCCACCGCCGCCGCCGCCATATGATGATGTAGATGGTGCAGAACGTTCAACGCTTGGTGTATAAGTAGGCCTGTCGGTACGTACACCACGTGTTGCACGCGCATCTCCGGAAACATTCCTGCCATCGGCAGAGCTAACGCCACGGGAGCCCCTGTTTGGGATATAACCTATACCGTTGGTATTGGTACCACCGCGGCCGCCAAATGCCGTACGGCCCTGGTTGCCGAAAGAACTACCCGGGCTGCCGTTACCCCTGTAAGGGCGCGGGTTGCTGCGGTATGCAGAGTAACCGCCCCAAAAGCCGCTACCATAACCGTAACCTGTTCCCCAGAACGAGTATGGAGAGTAGCCGCCGTACCCATAACCACCCCAAGGGTAGCCATAACCAAAACCGCCACCATAACCTAAGCCACCGTAGTATGGTGAACCGTAACCAAAACCACCATAACCACCGCCGTAACCAAAGCCTAAGCCAATGTTCCAGCCGCCGCCGTAACCGTAGCCAAGGCCGCCGTAACCGCCATAGCCATAATATAAGTTGTCGTAATAGCCAAAAGGGGAGTAATAGCCAAAACGGTTTATGCGCGATGCATAATCGTCATAGTAAAAGTAATCGTCTTCATCGGTTTCATCGTCGCCGTCCTGGTTGTACTGCTGGTCCCGGGTGATGTACACCGGCTCTTCGGCAGCTGTCGCGTGCGAGAAATAAACGTCGTCGTTGTTATTTTTAGAAGTGGATGCGGTTTTGTTAACGGAGCAGGAACTCAGCGCCACCGCGCCGATCAAAATCATTCCTTTAATAAGGTTCCTATTCATTTTTGTAAGGATGTAAAGTTCTAAGGTCAAATAAACGTATAAATTTATAAATTTGGGCGTTATTAATATTAATAACAAAGTCAATTTCTATTTCAAAATCCAATATATGAGCAAAGGTGTTATAAGTAAAGACGAAGATTATTCGAAATGGTTTAACGAGCTAGTAATTAAATCTGACATGGCCGAATATTCGCCTGTCAAAGGTTGTATGATCATTAAACCTTACGGGTATTCTATCTGGGAAAAGATCCAGGCTGTGCTCGATAAAATGTTTAAAGAGACGGGGCATGTTAACGCATATTTCCCATTGCTTATACCAAAATCATTCTTCTCTAAAGAAGCCGCACACGTAGAGGGCTTTGCTAAAGAATGTGCCGTGGTTACTCACTACAGGCTAAAGAACGATGGAACAGGTAATATTGTTGTGGATGAAGATGCAAAATTAGAGGAAGAATTAATCATCCGCCCTACATCAGAAACCATCATCTGGAACACCTACCGCGGGTGGATCCAAAGCTACCGCGATCTGCCTATCCTGGTAAACCAATGGGCCAACGTAATGCGCTGGGAAATGCGTACCCGTTTGTTCTTGCGTACCAGCGAATTTTTATGGCAAGAGGGTCACACCGCCCACGCAACATCACAAGAAGCCATAGCAGAAACCGAACAAATGCTGGAAGTTTATGCAGATTTCGCCGAAAACTGGATGGCATTACCGGTAGTTAAAGGCCGTAAAACGCCAAACGAACGTTTTGCAGGCGCGTTAGATACTTATTGCATCGAGGCTTTGATGCAGGACGGTAAGGCATTGCAGGCAGGCACATCGCACTTTTTAGGGCAAAACTTTGCCAAGGCATTTGATGTAAAATTCACCAATAAAGAAAACTTACAGGATTTTGTCTGGGCGACTTCATGGGGGGTGTCGACCCGTTTAATAGGTGCGTTGATCATGGCCCATTCTGATGATGCTGGTTTGGTATTGCCGCCAAAACTGGCGCCTATACAGGTTGTTGTTGTACCGATATACAAGCACGACGAAGAACTTGAGAACATTACAACGTTTGTAAATGCATTAACAAAAGAGTTGCGTGCAAAAGATATCAGCATAAAATTTGATAAACGCGATACCCACCGCCCGGGTGCCAAGTTTGCCGAGTACGAATTAAAAGGTGTGCCTCTGCGCGTTGCCATTGGCAGCCGCGATATGCAGAACGGTACGGTTGAATTGGCGCGTAGAGATACCAAAACCAAAGAAACTGTAAACCAGGAAGGCCTTGCCGCACACATCGAAGCATTGTTGGAAGAGATCCAGGCGAATATCTACAAAAAGGCCTCAGATTTCCGTGCAGAAAACACTACTGAGGTGGATAGCTATGATGAATTTAAACGCTTGTTAGATGAGCAACCTGGTTTTATATCTGCCCATTGGGACGGCACATCAGAAACCGAGCAAAAGATAAAAGATGAAACTAAGGCTACAATCCGTTGCATACCTTTGAACAATAAACAAGAAGCAGGCAAGTGCATTCTTACAGGTAACCCGTCTACACAGAGGGTGTTATTTGCGAGGGCGTATTAATTTTTAGTGCGGAGTGCGGGAGTAAGGAGCGGGATAAACACACTTCGTTCCCCCGCACCCCGCACAGTTAACCACTCACCAACCATGAAATTCGGAACTAAAGCAATACACGCAGGGCAGGAGCCCGACCCAACTACCGGCGCTATCATGACGCCGATATACCAGACATCCACCTACTGGCAAAAATCGCCGGGCGATAATAAGGGTTATGAGTACTCGCGCGGTACAAACCCAACCCGCAAGGCATTAGAGGATTGTTTGGCTGCCTTGGAAAATGCTCAATACGGACTGGCCTTCTCAAGCGGTATGGGCGCTACTGATGCGGTGATGAAACTGCTGGCCCCCGGCGATGAGGTAATAACAGGTAACGACCTTTACGGGGGATCGTACCGTATCTTTACCAAGATCTACGCTAACTATGGTATCAAATTCCATTTCCTTGATCTGTCGAACCCTGACATTATCAACGAGTATGTGAATGACAAAACCAAACTGGTTTGGATAGAAACCCCAACCAACCCAACCATGCAGGTGGTAGATATCGAGGCGGTGGGCAAAATAACCAAAGTCAAAAATTTGCTGTTTGTGGTGGATAATACATTTGCTTCGCCATACCTGCAAAACCCTATTGATATGGGTGCCGATGTGGTTATGCACTCGGTTACCAAATATATTGGCGGCCACAGTGATGTGGTAATGGGTGCCCTAATGCTGAACGACGAAGAGCTTTATAAAAAGCTTTGGTTTATATACAATGCCTGCGGTGCTACACCCGGCCCAATGGATAGCTTTTTGGTATTACGCGGTATAAAAACCCTGCACCTGCGTATGAAAGCCCATTGCGAAAACGGCCGCCAGGTTGCCGAGTTTTTGAAAGATCACCCACGGGTAGAGAAAATTTATTGGCCGGGCTTCCCCGATTCTAAAAACCACGATGTCGCTAAAAAGCAGATGCGTGATTTTGGCGGGATGATCTCCATCGTATTAAAAGACGCGACTTTAGAAGATACCTACCGTATTGCCGGCTCATTCAAAGTGTTCGCGCTGGCAGAATCTTTAGGCGGTGTAGAATCATTGATAAATCACCCCGTAAGCATGACCCACGGCAGCATCCCCAAAGCCGAACGCGACAAAGCCGGCGTAGTAGATAACCTGTTGCGTCTAAGTGTAGGGGTAGAAGATATTGAAGATTTGTTAGAAGATTTGAAACAGGCGTTGGCGTAGTTAGTATCAAGTATTTAGTATCACGTATCAAGATTTGTTTTGGTCTCGATACTAACTACTTGATACTCGATACTGAAAGAATGAACGATAACCTAAAAGCCTTCCTCGACGCTAAAGTAACCCAATACAACCGCCCGGAGTTTATAGCAAACGACCCGGTGAGCATCCCGCACATGTTTAGCCGGAAACAGGATATCGAGATCATGGGGTTTTGGGCGGCTACGCTGGCCTGGGGGCAGCGGGTTACGATCATTAATAAGTGCAAGGAACTTATTACCCTGATGGATGGCGCGCCTTACGATTTTATCATCAATCATGAGGAACCCGACCTAAAGAAATTACTTCATTTTAAACACCGCACCTTTAATGATATAGATACGCTATATTTTATCTCGTTTTTTAGGTGGCATTACGAGCATTTTGAAAGTTTAGAGGACGCGTTCGTGCCCTCAAATAAATTTGTCGTCCCCAAAGATAGTGAAGGATCCATCAGCACTACAGGTCTCCGCCAGGCTCAGACTAATGTAGGTGCCGAAGCTGCACTTAACCATTTTCGTTCCTATTTCTTTTCCCTGCCCGATTTTCCGCACCGTACAAAAAAGCATGTGTCGTCGCCCTCGCAGAAATCTACTTGCAAGCGGCTTAACATGTATCTGCGCTGGATGGTGCGTAAGGATGATAACGGCGTTGATTTCGGCATCTGGACCAAACTGAAACCCGCCGACCTCATTTGCCCTTGTGATCTGCATGTAGACCGTGTAGCCCGCAAGCTAAAACTCATTAACCGCAAACAAACCGACTGGCAAACCGCGCTCGAACTAACCGGACGCCTCAAAGAATTTGACCCTACCGATCCCGTTAAATATGATTTCGCCCTGTTTGGTTTGGGTATAGAAGAGCGCTGGGGAAAAGAGGGGATATTGCCGGAGTTTTAGAATAAAGCTCGTTACCCTGTCATTTCGAGGGAAGCGCAGCGACGAGAAATCTTCTACGCCCTATCACTCAAGCGCAAATATTCTATCGAACAAGATTTCTCCTCGTACCTCGTTCGAAATGACAATAGTTTTTTATTTTAGTAAAAACTAACGACGTGATATCATCCAAAGAGCAGAACTTATCCGATTTCCTCGACGGTAAAAGCGAGCATACGCTTGCCCTGTTCAATCATTTTTTAAATAGCTTTAATGCCATAGGGCCAATAGAAGCAGTGCCGCTTAAAAGTATGATAGGGTTGGATAACGGCACGAAACGCATTGTTTACATCACCCAATTGGGAAAGAACTTTATACATGTGGTTTTTCCGTTTAAGCAGGAATATCCGGATAATCTTTGTTTTCAAAAAATAGCGCAAGTGCCGGGGCAGCGGCAGTTCAATCACCATTTCAGGATGCTTATGCCTGAAGATTTAAATGAAGAGGTGTTGACCTTTATGAAATTAGCCTTCGACGAAAAGCCCTAATAAAAGAAAATCCCTGCATGTTTGATGCAGGGATTTTCTTCAAAAGTACCGTCTAAAATTAAAATCCTAAGCCTAATGTAAATGCCTTAACCGTGCCTGTAAGTGTTGCGCCTGCAATTGCTGCGCCTGTGGTTAAGTTAATGGTGTAAACCTTGGTTACGCCACTAACAGTTAGCAAAGCATAAGCAGTACCACTGGTACTGCCAATGTCAAAACCGTTGGCCACAGCTGCGTTAACTCCCAATGCACCTATAGCGGTAAGTGTACCGTTATTTGGCGGGTCTTGCTTGTAAAGCATATTGTTTTGGGTATCTATATCAAACAATGTAGTTGTGGTTGCACCCGCGAAGTTGTTAGTGTACGCCGCACCAGTTATAGATGATCCAGCTGTTAAGATGCCGTCTGTAGCGGCCAGGGTGCCATCGTTAGGGTTAAGTCTTAAGTTTTGCCCCAGGTTACTCACCAAACGGATACGATCTACAGTAGGGTTAAAATCAAAACCAAAATCCGTTCCCAACAGTGGTGCCTGTGCTGTACCTACCTGCGCTGCAACGCCTGATGATGCGTTAATGGTGTACAATCTGCCGGTGCTGCCTATGGCGTAAAGCTGTCCGTTAACGGGGCGCATGTCCATCCCCAGGATGTTCTCGCCTGCCTGTATTCCAGTTATCGCTTTTGCAACAGGGACAGGGTTTGTTGGGTTAAATATCACCAGTTCGTTAGCCGCGCTGATGGCGTAAGCCACCGGTTGTGTAGGGATAGCGATTGAAGTAACCACGCTGGTAAAATCGTTCTTGATCTTTGTAGCTTTACCGGTTTCCAAATTAATGCTATATAAACTCGACTTATTATCTTTATTTAATACCGCCAAAGCAGTTGCACCATCGGGGCTAATGTCAAAGCCGCCAACACTTTGTACATCAAAACCCAGTTTGCCTATCTCTACCAGCATGCCGTTGTTTGGCGGGTCTTGTTTGTAAAGTTTATCGTTGGCAACGTCAATTACAAATAATACGGTTGTTGCTGCGCCCGCTTTATTGTTGGTGTATGCGGCAGCGGTAACTGTAGCGCCTGTTGCACCGTTTATTACGCCATCGGTAAAGGCTACCGTGCCGGTCTCAGGATTTAAGCGCAGGTTTTGCCCTGTTGTACTCACCAGGCGGATCCTGTCAACCGTAGGGTTAAAATCAAACCCAACCGCCGCGCCATCAATAGCAGGCGTAAATGCTGATGTGCCAATTGCACGTGCTACAGCAGTTTCGGTATTGATAACGTAAATACGGCTGGTGCTGCCCACGCCGTAAAGCTGGCCGGTCGCCGGCCTAAAGTCTATCGCCAGGATTTTTTCATCGGCCTGTAACCCGGTTATAGCGGTATTTTTTGTTACCGATGCTGCGTTTTTTGCATTCGCGCTGATTAGTTGGTTATCCAGCGTTACCGCGAAAAAAGGTACATCCGGCCCGGCAATTGTTTCGTCAATTACTACAGGTGGGGTAACTGTTATTTTATCTTTTTTGCAAGATGTTGCTACAAGTACAATGGCTGCCGCGCATAGTATGCCCAGCTTTTTTATAGAAAAGTTAAATGTTTTCATGTTTGATAGGTGTTATTAATTTACAATTTATGTAAGCCAAAAAGGCCTTATGATGTGTGTAAACTAAGCCCTATCTGGCGGTGGGATGGAAATAGTTTGGTAATAAGTTGAACGATAGTTATTGCTGTACGCGGTTAAATGTACAACATAAGTATGCCACAGATTATCATAGGTGTTGTTGGAATAAAAGCTGGCAAATTCTTTTTCAAAAGGTGCAGCGTTGTTTTTTTTTACGCCATCATTATCGTTTTCTTCGGTAGTTGCTGATGCTTCTTTTGCAGATAACTTGCCGGCAGCAAATACCGGCGCAGCAATTTTGCATCCTATAAACAGGATCAAAACAATGCTTACCGCAACGCGCAAAAAATTGTACCGGTTAAATAATGCAGCTATCACAAATAATATCTATAGGTATAATGTTACCTATAGATACGCAAATGCTGAATTGCTGGATTTTAGAAAAGAAATTTAGGATTTAACATGCTCCACCACAACGGTTGGTTGGCGCTCGCCCTCGTCCATACGCACTAATTTGCCATCAACAAAATAGTAATATACATAGGTGTAACGATCACCATTTTGCCCGGCTATTTTTTTGTAAACAGTACGTTCTTCAGATTGCTCTACCATGGTTGTGAGCCATTTATCTTTGGATTTAAATTCTGCTTCGGACGTTCCAAGTGCAAAAGTTCTGTTTTGCATCATGCAACCCGATAAAACAACAATAGCAAGTAGTAAGGCAAGGAATAGCTTTTTCATAGAATAAGGTATAAATTGTATGTTATACCGATATGACTGATGCTTTAAAGGATGGTTTAAGCTCTAATAATGACTTTTTTAATTAATTATGATGGCCAAAATTGTTCATCGCTATGCCACTCTCGTAGAAATCGTTAGATCGATTTATGTTTTTACAAGCTTCATAAGATTCCATTTCTTTTTTCAAAATAAAATATATCAATACTGACCATATAAGCGGGAATATTAGCGTAAGACATATGTTTAACCGCTTTTGGGTTTTAGTTAATACTATTGCTTTGGCAATTCTAAAAATAGCAAGCCCCGCCATTGTTAAATGAACAGCAACAATAGCTAACAATAAAATTTGCCACCCTGCCATTTTTACTCTTCTTCTTTAAAATACACTTTATAATAGTTCATTGATTTATCGTCGTCAAAGCCCTTCTCAATCAGTTTATTATCACCATGGATGTAAATATGGAAGTTTTTATCAAGCTTTAAAACACTTTTATATATACGGGCCTGCTTTTTAACCGCGTTGCCGGATATTTCAAAATTGTCGGCAATTGGGGTATCAAATTCTTTTTCGTACTGGCTTTTAAATGTTTTAAAAGATGCGATGGCCTCTGGGTTGTTGATCACTTCTTCGCTAAACTCATCCAGGTCAAAGGTTTCTTTTTCTTTAAAGTATTTCATCGAGCGGTTCAGCAGGTCTATTTTATCGGCTTTACTCATCTCAAACTCATCGTCCAGTTTTTGGGTAACAAAGTTTTTGTAAACGCCCAGGGTGTTGCTGGTTTGGTTAAAGCTATCGTTACGGATCTTCAGTTGCAGAAATTCGTCTTTCCAGTAAACCGCTGCATCTTGCCCGCCGCTTACTTTATCAACCACTACAACTTTGTAACCATTCTCTTTTTCGATATTAAAGATGAGCACCCCTTTATCCAGCTTATTGATATTGATGGCGTCCTGCTCATAATCTACCGCGAAACCGCCCTGGTCGGGGTACACTTTTAGGTAAGTTTCTTTATTCTCTGATTTAAAGATTCCGATGGCATCCAGCGGGTTGCCTTCTATCTGCACATTATTAAAATAAACTACGTAAAGCTCGCCGCCCTTGATGTTGGGATGTGTGCTCACTTTATACAGATGTTTTGCTATCTGCTCAGACATCTCGTGGAATTTCTCCTGGTCGTCAAAAACCTTGGTAGCAAAGTTATGCAACTCGTTAAGGGCAAGGTCGCCGCTGCTATGCAATAAGTGGTAAACCTCGTTAACTTTTTCAAAAGGCTTTAAAAAGTATTGCATCAACAGGTTCGGGATGATCTCATCTTTTAACTCGAGCGGTTTTTCTGACAGGGCGTACATTTCACCTGCAGATTGGTTACCCACATGGTGTACAGAAATTGTATCGAGCGAAGCTTTAAAAAAAGTTACCATAATATCGCGAAGGTAAAACTTTTTGGGTTCATGGTCGATGATTCGTGGATGATAGCCGTGTAATAGTTTATGGCATCCGGTCAACATAACATTCACCGAAAATTACGACCTTCGCGCAAGAAAACGGTTTGTGGCTTAGCCATGAACCATGAACAATCAGCCATGAACCATACCGAAGATACCATAGTTGCGCTTGCCACCCCAAACGGCGTGGGGGCCATAGGGGTTATACGCCTGTCGGGCCCGGATGCTATTAACATAGCGCAAAAGGTTTGGAAAGGTAAAGACCTTACTAAACAGGCATCGCATACCATCCACTTTGGCAGGGTTATAGACGGCGATCTGGAATTAGATGAGGTTGTGGCATCTTTATTTGTGGCTCCCCGATCTTATACCCGCGAGAATGTTGTAGAGATCTCTTGCCACGGTTCAAACTATATTATTGAATCTATCATTAAGCTGTTTATTAAAAATGGCGCACGCGCTGCTAAGGCGGGTGAATTTACACTCAGGGCATTCCTGAACGGCCAGCTCGACCTTTCGCAAGCCGAAGCCGTAGCCGATCTAATAGCCTCCAATTCGAAAGCATCGCAACAGGTAGCTTTGCAACAATTACGCGGAGGCTTTAGCAATCAACTGCAACAACTACGCGGGCAATTAGTACAGTTTGCGTCGTTAATAGAACTGGAACTCGATTTTGCAGAAGAAGACGTGGAGTTTGCTAACCGCGACCAGCTGAAAAAGCTAACCCACGAAATTACCCGCGTAATAGGCAGTTTGATACAATCTTTTGAGTTGGGAAATGCTATTAAAAATGGCGTTAACACCGTAATAGCCGGCAGGCCAAATGCGGGGAAGTCGACCTTGTTAAATGCCCTCCTGAATGAAGAACGTGCCATTGTGAGCCATATCCCCGGTACTACACGCGATACGATAGAAGAGGTGCTAAATATTCAAGGCATTAATTTCCGATTGATAGATACAGCGGGTATTCGCGAAGCTACAGATACAATTGAGCAGATAGGGGTGCAGCGAACCATGGAAAAAATAAGCCAAAGCGCACTGCTTGTGTATGTGTACGACGCTGAAAAAATTACCCTTGCCGAACTGAACAGCGATATAGAAAGCCTGCAAAAGCCCGGCATAACCATGCTGCTTGTAGCAAACAAAGCCGATCTGCTAAGCCCGGAACAATTATCCGCTCTGCCACATACCGAAAGGGCAATCATTGTATCTGCCAGAGAAAAGCAGCATATAGATGAACTGAAAAATAAGATCTACGCTGCTGCTATAAAAGACAAACTAACAGGCCACGAAACGTTGGTAACCAACATCCGCCACCTTGAAGCCCTACAAAAAACCGAAGAAGCCCTGATACGGGTACTTGAGGGGATAGATACCGTCACATCAGATTTCCTGTCAATGGATATCAAGCAGGCCTTACACTACTTGGGTGAAATCACCGGCGCAGTTACCACAGATGATTTACTCGAAAATATTTTTAGTAAGTTCTGTATCGGTAAGTAAACGATATAACTAATTGATTATAAATTAGTTATGAAATTAAACAGAAAGTAAAAATCGTCATTTTAATTTCGTAATCCCATACTGGTACTCGAAAAAGGGCAGCTAATGGAAATAGGGACGCATGAGGAACTTCTGATACAGAATGACAAGTACGCCAAGTTGTTCGAATTACAAGCTGCTGGTTATCGCTAGCCTGAATCGCAGTTCTTTTTTTGCTGACCTGCTGCGTCTTTTAAGCAAACGCCGGCGTTTTAACATAACAACCGGCGTTAACTAAGAGGTATTATATTTTTGTTATGGTAGTTTTAACATTGGTATAAAAAAGGGTGCTCGTTCCTTCGAAGCCTGAATCCGTTCCAATAATGATCCAAGCCTCGCCTTTCTCATTCGCCTTTCCGGAAAATTCCCCGCTTCGCTGTAATAAGGTGTAATCACTTTTCTGGGTCCCGTTTGCTACGTTACCGATAATTTTCATATCCTTACCACTTTGTGATTGAGATATTTTATTAATATTCATCCGGTAAAATCCCTCAAGTTTAACTTTCTTAGGTTCAATTGAAGTAACTCCGGCGCCTAAATATACGGATTCACCCGGCGCGCCGCCGATCCCTGAAGCGTTAGAAGGAGCATTTGATGCCAACTCGATTTGAAAGTTAAACTTGTAATTTTGATTGGCTTTAAGTCCCGATATTTTCTTCTTAATAAACATGAAGAGATCATCACTATGATTATTCCCCGAGATTTTTAAACCTTTCTTAGTTACATTTAACGGTAGGGGAAGATTGGCAGTATTGAAACTCAGGTTGTATGTTAAAGAATCGGGAGTTAAGGGGTAATCAGCGAAATCTCCTGTCCATCCATTCGCTGCTGTTTCAAAGTTATCGTTGATAACAATTGTAGACAAAGCGTTGTCATTGTCTTTTTCACAAGCCGTAAATATGGTTGCAAAGAAAGCGATTAAAGCTATTGATTTAAAATTCATTTTTGTTTGTGTAATGGTTAATAATAGTTGATGAAAACAGCTTTCCTAACTGTTATTCAGTTAACTTCTATGGCCGGCTTAAGAAATTCATTGGAAAACCATGCATTGTATTTCCGTAACGTGTTACGCCGCTGGTAAAGAAAGTGTAACAGACACATTCGGACATTATCTTAAACGGCTGAACGTGTAGCCTTTATTTTATCAATATCTTTCGTGTTATCTCTGCGGAACCGGCTTACTGTTCGTTGGGGCTGCGAAACTGATTCTGGGGTGAACTTCGTTGATGACCAATTTAAATAGAGAAGTGATAGAGGAATATTTTGAATTCAGGGGAAGCAGTACCTCTGCGTGCACGAAATTATGTCCGGGTACAAAAAGAACGAAAATAGCTGTAAACGTGTGCTATTTGTTTACAGCTATTTTTACTAACTCGTGTGGCAACTCGGCGAGTGTGTTGCGCAGCCGTCTGCTTTCTGGTAAGTTAAGCGCTTTTAAGCATAAAAGTTCTTTCCACAATGCTCAGGCCAATTTGTAATTATTTTTTAAAGTATATCTTAACAACGCTAACTAAGGTTCCCGCCGACTTAAGGTGACTAGCTACTTTGTCCAGTAAGACACTTCATAATCTTAGTTTAAGTTGATAATCTGCTGTCCGTACTACCTGTTTATGTTTTGTCGTCCATGGCTATATGGTTGGTTATTCATAAGGTAAACTTCCGATGTCCATTCGACTACCACAACGCAGAACCTTTTAAAAGACAAATCCATGACTGTACTTCATTACAGAGGCTATCGCCAGATCAACTAGTTATGAATCTAAATAGCAACATATTAATAATAAATTTCGTATAAGTTATTATAATGTTATTAATGAAGAGGTTCAAAGTAGGAATTGTTGTTGCACAGATTTTCTTTTTATTAGCGTCAATGGCGAATGCCCAAAAGCTTTCGTTAAATACAACTTACTTAAATAGCAACAATGGGCTTTCGCAAAACACTATACTGTGTATTCTAAAGGACAAATTTGGATTTATGTGGTTCGGGACTCAGGACGGGCTAAATAAATATGATGGATTCAAATTTACTATTTACAAAAGCTCAAGAACCGGTACTTCTTCCTTAGGTGCCGATCTTATCAATTCAATTTGCGAAGATAGATATAACAACCTGTGGGTTGGGACCCGGCTTGGCGGGGTAAGCCGTTATGATCGTTCCCATGATTCATTTGTAACTTTCAAAAATGACCATCTTAAAACAAATTCGCTTAGTAATGATAACGTTCAAATAGTTTATAAAGATCGAAATGCGAATCTTTGGGCAGGAACCGAAGACGGACTAAATCTATTTGACAGCAAAACGGGTACCTTTAAGCGCTATCTTCAATTTAAAACTACCGGTAATGATAAGGACAAACACAACATTACGGCACTTCATAGCGCTAACAACAATAATCTTTGGGTTGGAACTACGAAGGGGCTGTATTTATTAGATATCAAGTCCGGAAAAGCAACCAGATTTTTTGATAAAACTACAACTCGCAATACAGACAACAACCGAATAACTTCAATAATAGAAGATGAGGATAATAACATTTGGATAGGTACTAAGAAAGGGCTGAATTTATTAAACAGACAAACCGGAACGTATTTATATTTCCCAATTGAAGCAGACAAAAATCTATCAGGACATATTAACTCCATTTTTTGCCTGGCCAATGCAAAGAGCAACAGATTTTGGATTGGATCGAATACCACTTTACAACTTTTTGATGCTCGTGAAAGAAGGCTAATCCCTATTAACGAAAAAACAAACGGAGAAAACACGATGCCAAATGATGGCGTTGGCGCATTGCTGGAGGATAATGCTGGCATCCTTTGGATCGGCACGAATAGCGAGGGCATTGTAAAATACGATAAAAATTTATCTATTTTTCCGGCATATAAATCTTCATTAGCAGGTAACCCGTCAGCAGTCAACGTCATAAGGAGCATTTCAGAAGATGCGGCTGGAAATCTGTATTTGGGAACAGATTTTGGAGTTGATTATTATGACAGAAAAAAAGGCACATCCACACGATTTAAGCATAACGTAAAGAATATCAACAGTCTTTCTAGTAATTACGTTTTAAGCGTTCATGCAAGTAAGCAAACGGGCCTTGTTTGGATCGGTACCTTTGCAAGTGGATTGGATTGTTATAATCCCAAAACAGGAAAATTCAAGCACTTAGGAATAGGGAGCGGCCCTAATAAAATAAAGGGAAAAGGGATATATGCTATATTAGAAGATAAAGACGGCAATATTTGGTTTACCCCCGAAGACGGAGGTGTTTATGAGTATAAAAAATCTACAAAAAAAATTATTAATTATCAGCATGATGCCAGTAACCATAATAGCGTTTGTGATAACACTATTCAGGCGCTGTATGAAGATAGTCATGGCCGTATTTGGATGGGCGGCTATAGCTTTGGTATAAGTATTTTTGATCCTATAAGCCAATCTTTTAAGCATTTAAATACAAAAAATAGCGCGCTTACGAGCAATGTGATCAGCGCTTTTTACGAAGACGCCATTGGAAATATGTGGGTGGGTACAATGGGCGGCGGAATAAATTGTTATGAAACGAAAAAAAAACAATTTAAATCCTATACAGAAAAAAACGGCGTGGTTAACAATACCATCAACTATATTGCAGGAGATGCCGCCGGTAAAATCTGGCTAAGTACTATACAAGGCATTGTTCGGTTGGATCCTATTTCAGGCACGTCAAAAAATTATGGTTATCATAATGGGTTAAAGAGCCTTGAATTCAATTTTGGAACCGGTGCCAGATTGAAAGGCGGTGAAATTGCTTTAGGTAGTATCAACGGCTTCAATATTATCGACCCGGATAACCTTCAATTTAATTTCAATAAACCAAAGGTTGTGCTTACGGGATTTGATCTGTTTGACAAACCGGTAATCCCAGGTGTGAAAGAGTCACCATTAAGTCAAAGCATTGGATCCACGCGGGAGATCAAATTAAACCATTCACAATCGATGTTTTCCATCAACTTTGCTGCACTGGATTACACAATTCCTGAAAATAATACATATGCTTATAAAATGGATGGCTTCGATAATGAATGGCGATATGTAGGCTCAGAACGAAAAGCCACATTTACTAATTTAGACCCGGGGACATACATTTTTAGAGTTAGAGCCGCTAATGAAAACGGAATCTGGAACGACAAGCAAACTACTATTAAAATAATTATTATTCCTCCTTACTGGATGACCTGGTGGTTCCGTTCCATCATTGCTGTTATCCTGGCAAGTATAACTTATTCTTACTTTTCATTTAAAAACAAAGCGGAGCGACTTCAGAAAATAGAACTCGAAAAACAAGTTGAGGCGCGGACTGTAGAAATCGGTAAGCAAGCAAATGATTTGATGAAGTTAAATGAAGAATTAAAAATTCAAAAAGATGGAATTACCGTTCAATCCAAAGAACTACAACAAAAAACAAAGTCATTAGAGACACTTTTAATAGAGTTAACAGAACAAAAGGATCAGGAGAAGCTTGCGAGACTAGCGGCTGAAAGCGCACAATTAGAAGCCGATAAAGCCAACCGGGCTAAAAGTACATTTTTAGCCACGATGAGTCATGAAATTCGAACTCCATTAAACGGCGTTTTAGGCATGGCGGCGTTGCTTGCAGAAACAGACCAAACGCCAGAACAGGAGGATTACACCAATTCAATTGTTAAAAGCGGAGACTCACTGTCGCTGGTAATTAATGACATTTTGGATTTTTCTAAAATTGAATCGGGAAACTTAAAGTTAGAGCCTCATCGATTTGACATTCGTAAGTGTGTAGACGATGTTTTAGAGTTATTTATTTATACAGCAACTGAAATCGGAATTAAGCTTTATCGTAGTGTCGACGGGCTGTTACCCCAGTATGTAATTGCCGATGGATTAAGACTACGTCAGGTGTTGACAAACTTGATTGGAAACGCCATTAAGTTTACGAATAGTGGTGAAATTGCTATCAAAATTAAACCTGAATACCAAGGTAATACCGGCGGTTTTAGCCTTTCCTTTGAAGTAAGCGATACCGGAATTGGTATTAAAGAAGAACAATTAGGTAACCTCTTTCAAGCCTTTAATCAAGGTGATTCTTCAATAACAAGGAAATACGGGGGCACTGGCCTTGGGTTGGTAATTTGCCAACGTCTAATTCAATTAATGGGTGGCAATATAACGGTTTCCAGCCATTACGGTATTGGTAGCACCTTTAAATTCAATATATATTGTCAGCAAGCAAATGTTGAGTCTGTAAACGATGAAACATTAAATCAAAAATCGTCGCATAGCACGATCGAAAAAAAATCCCTTCTTTCGGAGACGTTCGCATTGAATTATCCTCTTTCAATATTAGTAGCCGAAGATAATTTAATGAATCAAAAACTAATACTAAGGGTACTAAGTAAGCTTGGTTATAAAGCCGACTTGGCCATTGACGGATTAGAGGTACTAAGATTGTTAAAAAATCACCGTTATGAATTAATATTAATGGACATCCAAATGCCTAACCTTGATGGCTTAGAAGCTACCCGGATTATTAGGGATACTTATGGCTCAAATCCTAAAATAGCGGCAATGACTGCCAATGCCTTGAGTGAAGATAAGGAAAACTGTATTAATGCCGGTATGGATGAATATATGTCCAAACCAATAAACATTGAAGTTTTGATAAATCAACTCATCGCTCTTTACAAAAAGATTAATGAGTTAAATACCGTTAATTTGACGGAAAATATAATCGACGGACCTTGGGAAGGTAATGACGAAAAGAAAAATAAAGACGAAATCAACTCTGATTTGTCTTAGAGTAAGCCAGCTTTCAATGTCGGTTGTACTGCTGTAGATTGTAGCTTGACCTATACGGTTAAGGCTCTCAGGAAGCGGTATTCATTTCGGCAGTAATTTCTTCTTTAGCGTAAGTAGTAGAGCCAAAGTCATTGGAGTTTAAAATTCAGCTGTAAAACAAAACTGTGTAAAACAGTAAAAGCTTGTAACATTTCTTCCAACAATTCGTAAAAGATAGAATGATTATGAACTCGAATAGAATTACATCAGTAATTATGATTGGCAATACAAGAAAAATAGGGCTTTTAATAATTGCTAACCTAATTGTAATATTATTATTAAGCTTGTTGTGGATATTACTTTAAAGGATACTCTTGATAGAGTGTGGTATTAATTCCTCAATTTGGGGAAATATTTACCGTGTAAAATGGCATTAAATACTAATAAATTAACGTTTAAGAAATTCTAAAAATATTTTTTATCTAAAATGCATTTTTTTCGCCCCTAAATATGTTTATTACCGTTAGAAACATAATCTTTATATCAAACATTAATGACCAATTTGTCATATAGTGAATATCATGTTCTACTCTTTTTTCCATTAAGACGGTTTCACTAGTCTCGCCGCGATATCCATTTACCTGTGCCCAACCACTAATACCTGGTTTTAAAAATTGCCTAACCATATATTTATCTATCAATTGCCTATACTGTTCGGTGTGCGATAACATGTGTGGCCTTGGGCCTATAATGCTCATGTGGCCATATAATACATTCAAAAATTGTGGGAATTCATCTAAGCTTGTTTTCCGTAGAAACCGCCCGATAGGCGTAACACGGATATCGCTTTTGCTAGCCTGACGCTTGTCTGAGTCGTTGTTAACACTCATACTTCTGAACTTATAACACCAAAAAGGTTTATTATCACGACCAGTTCGCAATTGCTTAAACATCACGGGGCCTGGGCTGGTTAACTTGATGATAATACCAAGTAAAGGGTATAGCCATGATAAGATAAATATCAATACAGTACCACTCACAATAATATCAAAAGCACGCTTTTTAAATCGGTTTTCAACAGCTTCTAACGCTTCTTTACGGGCAGAAAAAACGGTATATTCACCCATCCGGGCAAGTTTGAAATTCGCTTCCATATATCTTGTATCCGGTACAAACATTAGCTTAATGCATTGCTTTTCTGCTTCTACTATCAAGTTTGATACTTCGGTCATTCTATTTGTATCTAATGATACAAACACCTCTTGGATACCAGCGCTGACTGCAGATTTTAACTGGTTAATAGCGCTTGGCATCACCAAGTCGCCATGGGCGTTTACCGATAATGTTTCCTCCTCTAAAAAGCCTGCGAAATTAAAACTGCCTTGTTGTTTAATGTAATTGGCAAGTTCTTCTCCCTGGTCATTCATGTTTAATACCGCAACTTTTTTCCTGATATCGAAATTTTCATTAAGCGCTGATTGCAAGGCTGTTCCAGTAAACCTGCTCATCAGAAAACTTAAAAACAACAGACCATAAAATATTATAAAAAAGTGTTTGGGCATATTCAACGAACTGCTGAAAAAGAAATAAGCAGAAAGAAGTGTTAAGTGCAGCACATAGCTTTTCCAGGTAGCTTTATAAATATATTCAAGTACATGAATGGTTGTTTTTGAATATAATTTAAAAATTCCGGTTGTTATTAGCCAAAGCAAGTTGCATAAAATCACATTGTTACTAAACATGCTTTTATCAAGAGGGACGAAATATTTGTTTGATAAATAAAAGCCTAAATAAAAACAAAGATTAACGATTATAAGGTCCGTTAATGCTAATGTGAAACGTAATAAGTAGAAATATCTTGTTTCCATAATGATTACAGATAATCAAATACTGAACCAATAAAATATTATTTCTAACTAATCGTATTCCTATAAAGAATATAGATGTATTATGTTACATTAAATAGTAAAATGATTTACCGGCGATATTAATATTCGTAAGCGCCTATATCAGACCTGCTTCCCCTCAGCCTTTTTTTATTATTGTAATCTAATGAACTATAGGTATTTGCATTACCCCCTTCTATGGCAGGGCTGGTATTTTGTAGCTGGAAGTTTGCCTGTAGGCTCCTCAATGGTTTAATAAAAAGCGGGTCGGCATATTTACATGATGGACTGGTAATACTTATCACAGCTTTGTCCGGGTTTGTTATATTATAGTGTAAATTGTTTTCGTAAACAAGGTTGGTATTTGAGTAATTAGAATTTAAGATCACCAACCCATCTGATATCAGAATGTTATTGATAATGCGATTATTAGCCCCCATCCCGGACAGTATTTGCCCAGCCTTAAGTCCGTTACTTTGCGAATTGCAGTAAGCAGTATTATTAATGATGTCAACATTATCGCTTTGAAATGAATGTATCCCGGTACCGCCGTTATACCAGCAAATGTTATTTTCTATTAATGTTTGCCCGGCATATCTCCCAAGGTTCGAACTTTTTTGCCAGTTTCTAAAATCATCGATAATGATACCGTTACCATCGCTTATTTCGCAGGTTTTGAACCAGGGTACGAATGAATTATTATTAAAACACCTATTTCTGCGTATATAGTTATGATAACCCTTAGCGCGGTCGTAATTCCAAAACTGGTATAATGATATACCACTGGTACCAAATACGGAATACCAGCTATTATTATATACAAGGTTATCTTCAACAGTAATATAATCGGCCTGTATTGCACCAATCCCTCCACCGCCACAATCATGTACAACGTTTTTAGCAATTACAATATGATGTGAATGTTTTTTGCCCCGTCCTTCAATAGAAATCCCGTTTCCGTTATATTTAGCATCATATTTCCCGCTTTTGTTTTTGCAGCCTCCGGGTTGGTTTAAGGCCTTCTTTAAATTAACCTGGGCATTGTTACCAATTATTTCAAAACCGGTTATCTTAATGTAACTCGTCCCACTTTTTACAGATAGCCCGGCCCAGCCGTCGAATTTTACACGCGGGGTGTGGCCCGGATAATTTGTATAAATAATATATCTGTTCTTTTTTCCACTCTTGGTTATGTCAGTAACATTGCAGCTTGGGCAATCGTTAATATAAGTTCCGTTCATAACAAAAACAGTATCGCCGGGTTTAGTAAGATTGGCTGCATCCTGGATAGTGCTTTTTGCTTTGCCTGCGCTTAAGCCATTAAATTTTTTATTACCTGTTGCTGCATTAACGTAGTAGTTTTTTGCATATAATACGCTTAGGTTAAATATAAATACTAAAATTAAGAAAACATGCTTCATGCTTAATCGTTTGTTTAAAGCGACAGCTTAAAATACTGCCGGCTTGTGTAATAAAATAACTATAGTTGGCATCAATGTTGATTAATGTGAAAACTATATCGATTCAGCAAACGTAGGTTGCTTTTGAAAGACATGCGAACGTATTAAAAGTTCTAAAAGAAAAACATATTAATATTTATAACTCCCCACATCTATGAACAAAAAACTAAACCTCCAACCGAAGTTTTTATTGTTAACTGTAACGTGTATTACAATACTTTTAATCCAGTCATCTTGTAACTCGTACAAAAAAATACCTTACTTTCAGGATTTAAGCAGAACGCAAATTACAAAAGAAAATATAGATAACTATACTACTTTTACTATTCAACCTCACGACCAGCTATCTATTAGCGTTGGTAGTAAAAACCCTGAAGCTGACGCGGTATTTGGTAACAACCAACAAAATGCGGGTACTAACCCGGGAAATGCGAATTATGGTTATACTGTAAATGCGAAGGGTGAAGTTAAACTTCCTCTTCTCGGTTTGGTTAAAGTTACCGGGCTATCAACCGACCAGCTTTCCGAGCAATTACAAAAAAGCCTTGCACCGTACTTAAGTTCTCCAACTGTTACCGTAACGGTAGTTAATTTCAAAGTAGCCGTTTTGGGTGATGTGTTAAGGCCTAACATTTATACCAGCAACAGCGAAAGGTTAACCATTCCGGAGGCATTGAGCCTTGCAGGTGATTTGAATATAACAGGCAAGCGTGAAGATATAGTTTTGGTAAGAGAGAAAGATGGTAAAAGAGAATACATTCCCATTGACCTTACCTCAAAAGAGATTTTTAAGTCGCCGTATTTTTATCTTAAAAGTAATGATCTTATTTATGTAACACCAAACAAATCTAAACTTTCAACTATTAACGATAAAGGATATCAAAACGCGAGCTTGATAATAGGGGCACTCTCTGTACTGGCTATCGCTATTTCTTTGTTCCGAAATTAATTTATGAGCGATACTAAGTCTTCAAATTATCGAAGAGAAGATGATCCGCGTTTTACGGATCTGCGTGTAATACTGGCTAAATATTTTTATCACTGGCCCCTTTTTTTATTGGGGCTGGTTTTAGCGCTTTCAATAGCTTATATATATATTAAAGAGGTAAATCCTGTTTATAAAATTAGCGCTACCATACTTGTTAAAGATGAAAAGAAGGTTCCACAGGAAAAAGAAGCTTTACAGGAATTAAACCAGTCTAGCTCACCAAAAAATGCTGAAACAGAGATTCAGATCCTAAAATCCACCGAGCTAATACACCGTGTAGTAATTGATTTGAATTTATGGGTGAATTATAGTTACGGTAGGAGGTTAAACGCCAAGGATATTTACAAATCATCGCCGGTAAGTTTCTTACTGTTACAAGAGCCTGATAGGGAAATTGGTACTATTGAGATAGCTATACTTGATAAAAACAGTTATAAGATAGTAGGTGATAAAGGCGATGATCATCTATTTAAATTTAATGAAACCGTAAACGATAAACTTGGAAGATGGGTATTAAAACCAACTTCGTTTATTGAACAATATATTGGTAAATCCATTAAAATAATAGTTAACAGTGCTGATAAAGTTACAAATAATTACGTCAAGGCGCTTGATGTTCACTTATTAGATAAGGCTACACCAACTATCGGTTTATCTTTAAGTGATGAAGTTCCGAAACGCGGAAAAAACATACTTAATTACATCATAAAGTCTTACAACGAAACTACATCGGCCGAGGAAAAACGCTCAACAGAAAGTACTATTAAGTTTATTGATAACCGTTTGGCTTCGCTAACAGGGGAGTTAAATTCTGCCGAGCAGGATGTGGAGGGTTATAGAAGTAGCCAGGGATTAACAGATATCAATTCACAATCAAAAGTTTACCTTGAAAACGTTCAGACCAATGATATTAAACTAAATGAGGTAAACGTTCAGCTTAATGTTATTGAAGGTATTGAGCACTATGTAAATTCAACGTCGAATAACGAAAACCCACCGGCAACCATAGGCATATCAGATCCTGCATTAAATAGTTTAATTGAAAAAGTATCTCAGTTGCAGTTAAAAAAATCGGCACTACTGGCTACCACACCAATTGGTAACCCGGTTTTTGAACCTTTAGATAAGCAAATAACTACTACCAAAAATGCAATCAAGCAAACAATAGGTAGTATAAAATCGTCATTGATTACCACAAAGCGAGAGCTGCAATCATTTAACAACAAATTTGAATCGTCTATTCGGAATATACCCGGCCAGGAGCGCCAATTTGTAGGAAAAAAACGCCAGCAATCGATAAAAGAAAACTTGTACGTTTATCTTTTGCAAAAAAGGGAAGAAGTGTCGTTAAGCTATGCTTCAACTCTGGCAGATGCGCGAATTGTGGATAAGGCTAATCTTGAAGATATAATATGGCCAAAAGCTTCATTGATCCTTATCATTGCTTTTTTATGCGGGTTTGGAGTTCCGTTCCTAATTATCCTGATCCGTTTTTCTTTAAAAAATAAAATTGGGGATAAACGGGAAATTGAATCTGCAATTAATGCCAAAATTTTAAGTGAAATATCTGATGATGAGCAAGATGCAGATATTATTGATTTTAGCGCCAATTTGGTAGGTGAGCAGTTCAATTATTTACGAACGAATTTACATTACCTGCATGAGAATGTTAAAGGAAGAGGAAGGGTTACCTTGTTTACATCCAGTGTTTCTAAAGAAGGGAAGAGCTTCATAAGTTCAAATTTAAGCGTTTCGTTAGCAAGGGCTGGTCGTAAAACGGTAATACTTGAAATGGACCTTCGAAAACCGAAAATATCTTCCATGTTTAACCTGCCAAAGGAAAAACCCGGTATCAGTGATTATCTTTCTTCTGACATTGATATTGCTGACATTATCCAATCCTCAGTTTTGGAAAATCTGGACGTTATAGGAAGCGGGCATACCCCGCCAAACCCATCAGAACTGCTTGAGAAAGACAGGTTAGAGCAATTAATTACGTCATTAAGGGGGATTTACGATGATGTATTAATTGACAGCCCGCCGCTTCATTTGGTTACTGACGCCTTTATAATAGCCAGGGTTGCCGATGTTTCGCTATATGTTATCAGGCAGGGGTATACCGGTAAGTCTGAATTATCGTTTATACGCGATGTAAAAGAGGATGGTAAACTGCCAAAAATGAATATTATATTTAACGGTGTAACAACCGGTAAATACGGCTATGGTTATAAATATGATAACAGTTATTATACACAACGTGATAGTAAACTTTCTTTCCGAAGCAAGTCGAAATTATTTCTTAAGCGGTTTTAACCTGCAAAATACAGGATTGCCGGCCAGGCATAAGTTGTTATATAAAAGATGTTAAACAATCTGCTCTACATTTTACCAGGTATAACGCTATTGCTTTTCTTTTTGAATATCTATTTGAAGGGTAATAACGTTAGCTCTTGTATTTTATTTATCCTCACGTTTCTGCCTTTAATGGATCTGAAAGTTACGATTGAAGCGTGGGGAGGATTTAAAACATTCGATGTAATATGTTACTACTGCTTGTTTTTCTTACTAAAGGATTTCATTACTATTGACCTTAAAAACCATACAAACTTTTATTTCGTGTTGTTTGTACTACTCACTATCATCATCCTGATAGGAGGCCTCTCATCTGAATTTCCGCAACACACGTATTTAAACGTATTAAAAATCCTTCCTGTATTTATTTTCGCGCGTTTTTATGTTAAAGAATGTTTTATTGATCCATACTTTTTTAGAAAGACAGTAAATGCTTTAAAAATAAGCTATGCGTTTGCACTTGGGTTTTTGCTTATTCAATGGGTTGTGGGGTTAAGGTTTACCTTTTACCCGGAACTTGGCCCAAACACTTTTGATGCGGCAACCGGGGCTATCAGGTATCCTGGTGTGTTTTACGACTCGCAGGCTAGCGGGCAGTTCTTAGCTATGGGTAGTTTTATATTTTTATATAATGATGAGGGTGCGTCAAGAAAAAACCTGGCGTTAAATTACCTGGCATTTGCTATTGCCATAGTTGGGATAGTTTTGGCAGGAAGCCGTGCAGCATTTGGCGGTTTTGCTATTGGCCTAATTGTAGTATTTTATATGGCAGCCAGGCAATATCGAGTTTATGGGCTTATATTAATTATTCTGGCTGGCTTAGCTTATTCATTCCTTTCAACTAAAACTGTTTTATTTGCCCGTGCCGGCAATGTATCTGAAGATTATCTGTTTCGCAAATCAATTTGGCAAAAGGCATTTGATATATCAAAAGAGCACCCTTATTTAGGTATAGGAGCAGAAAACTATCAACAATATATCAAAAGGCACGCCCAGGATCAGTATCTGGAAGTTAAGGAAGGAGAGTTGCTTTATTTTGACCAGCCGGAAAACGGGTATTTAAAAATTATGGTAGAACTGGGTTTTACAGGATTTTTGATTTTTGTACTTTACTTGCTTATGCCTTTAATTACCGGTGTTGTAAATAATATAAAGGGCCTTTATGATGATAGGGTTGCGATATTTATCGCTTCACTGGTTTGTTTTTTAGTTGAATTTAATACGGTTTATTCTATTTGGGATACCCGCATTCTGGTTATGGTAGTAAGTATGATCGTAATTATATTAACTTACCCGGTTACTGAATACGCTGAAAACAGCTCAAATTAATAAGATGCCTTCACTTTCTATAATCGTCCCCGTTTACAATAAGGAAAGATACATTGCAGCGTGTTTCGATTCTATATTGAATCAAACTTATGATGATTTTGAACTTATCGTCGTAAATGACGGGTCCACCGATGGGAGTTACCAAAAATGCCTCGAGTATGCAGTAAAAGACAACCGCATAAAACTTATCGACCAAAAAAATGCTGGTGTTTCTGCAGCGCGAAATAAAGGCCTGAGCCTTGCAAAGGGCACATATATCGGGTTCATTGATAGTGATGATACGATTGAGGCTGATATGTACGAAATGCTGATAAACAATATTTGTGCTGTGGATGGAGATATATCTGTATGTCGTTTGCGTGCTGTATTTCCAAATAAAACTGTTAGCCCTCGTGAAAATGAAGGCAGCATGGTTTATAAACATGATGAAGCCTTACAACTTTTTTTTAAAGGACAGTTTGATGTAAGCGCAAATAACAAAATTTACAATGCCAAACTTCTAAAAAATATACGTTTTGAAGGGCGGATATATGAAGATATATTGTTTGTGTGTAAAGCCTTTTTAGCCGCCCAAACCGTTGTGTTTGAGAATAAGGTGAAGTATAACTACCTTGTTAGGGAAAACTCTGTAAGCATGAGTAAATTTGATTCTCATTATATGGAAAGCATAGTGGTATCATCTAAGATGGTTAGTTTAATGACTGATGAAAGCAAACAGGCTATTGAGTATGCTAAAGCTTTTGATGTGATGGCCAATATCTCCTTATTAAACTTGCTATTAATGGCCGGAGAAGGAAAATACCTGGCAGAGTACTGTAAAGTGGTGGGAAATTTAAATGCTTACAAATCTTTCATCTCAACATCTGGCCTTATCAGAAAAAAGCATAAATACGCTTTTAAGATATATTCCGCGTTCCCCAAGTTATATAGCGGCCTGATGTATGCTTATTGCCTTATGACAGGCTCTGAATTAATAAAGCGGACCTGAGTGATAATATGAAAACATGCGAGATAATGGTAAACACTAATTTAGAACAAGCCAATTTAAATGGATAAGGTCAAGATACTTGTAAGCCTGCCAACTAAACATCATGTTGAAATAGCATTAGATGAGGTAACCGGCCTGCAGGAATTGGGTTACCAATGTGGGACGTTTAATTATGCAGCAAAAAGCGGTTATGATTCTAAGATCGGTCGATTAATAATAGTTTTAAAAAACGCTTTTAAGCTCATTAAAATAACCAGGCAGTTTCATCCTGATATTGTCTATTTTAATTCGAGGTTAGAAACATTGGCCGTGATCCGGGATTATTTGACGATACGTTTGGTTAAAACGGTATATCGGAAAAAGGTTCATTTTGTGATCAAATCGCATGGATCGGATATAGAATTGATGGAAGATAAGCGGTATTTGTTGCAAAATGTTATCCTGCCATACTTAAAAAAGAATGTAGCAGGATGGTTATTTTTATCTTCAGAGGAAAAGACGAAGATAAACCAAACCGGTTATTTTAAGCCTGACAAAATATTTACCACAAAGAACGTGGTGCGTGTAAATCAGTTTTATAAAGACCATGATTTTAAGACAAGGCATGGCATCGCTGCCGATCATAAAGTTTTATTATTTGTAGGGCGCATAATTAGCGAAAAAGGGATATTTGAAGTTCTAGATGCATTTTCAAGAATTAAAGAGAAACATAAAACCACATTTATAATTGTGGGCGATGGTGATGGATTTGAAGCGGTTAAGGAAAGAATCAGTGAGCTTTCAATCGAAAATGTGATACTAACCGGTTTTATCCCCGAACAGGAAGTTGTAGCATATTATTCAAACGCCGATATTTTAGTTTTCCCGACATTTTTTGCGGAAGGGTTCCCGATGGCATTATTTAACTCGGTAGGGGCTGGCCTGGCTATTATTACTACACAGATAAGAGCAGCAAGCGATTTTTTATCGGAACCCCAAAATTGTTTATGGGTAAAACCTCAAAACGCTAATGATGTCTACATAAAGCTTGATGAGCTATTACAATCTGACGATCTAATTAATTCTATGCGTGTTAATAATATACAAACAGCAAAGCAATTTTCTGGTCAACAGATCGCATTAGAATTAGGTGCTATATTTAAGCTGATAGTTAAGCAGGAGCGCCATGATTAGATTTTTAAAGCAGTTAAGAAATCTGATCTTAAGAACGGTGGTTTATAGGCGCTATGATATTGCGAAAGGGTTTTATTGCGGTATAAGGGTGAGGTTGTGGGCTAAGAACCAACTCGTTATCGGCAAAAATTTTTATATAGGGCGCGACTCCTTTATAGAGACAGACGCCGTTATTGGCGATAACGTAATATTTGCTAACCGTGTCGGATTGGTAGGTAAGTATGATCATCATTATCAGCAAGTAGGGGTGCCTATACGCCTTGCTTCACAGATAAGGGATGAAGATTATAACTGGCTCGGCTTGAATAGTGTTATCACCATCGGTGATGATGTTTGGATCGGCTATAACAGCACCATACTAAGCGGGGTAAAAATAGGAACAGGTAGTATTATTGCGGCTGGATCAGTAGTTAGTAAAGATGTTGAACCCTATAGCATATACGGGGGTGTACCTGCAAAAAAATTGAAAGACCGTTTTAATGACCCGGAGAGTTTACAAAAGCATATTGAATTATATGCTGCTAATTTTAAGGGTTGAGCTTTACTATCGCTCGAATGTTTTATTTATTACTGCCGAGTATTCAATAGCTTGTAATTTATCTATTTCGTTAGGTTCTGCAGCAAGTAATATCATCGAAGAATACGGGTTAAGTGTTATTGTTTTTGAATAACTTTTGTTCTGAACGTCTACATAATGTGCATCTAAAGAGATCACTTTAACTGTGTTGGTAGCATTGTATTCAAATAATATATTTCGTTTGTCGGTATTTTGCAAATCTATTCCGTGAGCCTCTTGCAATTTCAACTTAGTAGATGATACTGATCTCTTAGCAGTCATATTTGCAGATATTATAGCGGATGCGTAATGCTTTGCCGGTTTGCAGTAAATATTACTATCAATTTGCCCAAACGATAATATATCATCCTGGTTAGTAGTGAATTTTGCTGCTGCCTGTGCACTCCCAACAGAGAAGAAAGTATTTTTACTAATCTTATTGTTTCTAATATATTCGCTTGTAGCAAGATAATGATCCTGCTCAAGCCTTAACTGAATGCCATTGTTGAATACTGTATTACCGTAAATGTTAATAAATTTTGCGTTGTGTATTTTAATTCCATTGTTAGAGCATAAGGAAACAGTATTATCTAATATGCTTACACCTTCTGTATTATCATCAATGTAAATTCCTTCAGCCTGTAGGCTGTTAGGTTGGTTGGTGCCGGCGCTATTCCCAACGCCATGTAAAACGATATTGCCTTCTACCTTTTTATTAGTAGTTTTTGACCAATCGCCCAGATAGATCCCGGCGCCATCATCTTTTGTCATGCAAAACCAGGTGATATAATTGTTTTTTGCAAGAGACGAATTTCCACCAAAGTAGATCCCGTTATATCCTACGCTATCAATCCTGTTTTTTTCTATCTGCGTATTGTCGCCAAATGATGTAATAGCCTCATATGTACCGGTACCGCTTTTTCCCATACCTGCCATAAGGCCTGTGTTTTTTATGGTATTATTCAAAACAGAAGCGTTAGTACAGCCTACATCAATGTTGACTCCTCCACTTAAGGAGTTATTAATTATGCAATTCTTAACGGTTAGGAACGGACTAAAAGAAGCGAAAATAGCTTCAGTGCCCGAATATTGTATATTACAATTTGTAATACTTATGCTTTTAGATTGTATAATTTTAAAAGCATTTGCCCCCGCGCCCGAAAACGTTATGTTTTCAAATGAAATATTATTGAATTTGTTTATTTCTACAAGGTTGCTTATGCCACTTGTACTCGTAGTGTAGGCAGACGGTTTTTTAGTCCCGAAATATACTGCCATGGTCTTCTTCTGCGGATTATAAAACCACTCTCCTAATTCATCAAGGGTATTGATGCTGTTTTGGATAAAGTATCCATAGCCATTTTTAGGATTGTTCTTATTTCCGTAGAAAGTAAGTTTATTACCATTGTGTGCTATAATTTGGCTTTTATCAATAATCCACCTGGCCTTTCTGATCACCACATCTGCTGATGTCCAGTTAGGGGCGCCTATAAGATCATTATCTGTCAGTTCATTATTTTTTGATGAAATTATAGTTAGATAGCCCTTATTTGGATAACGGCCAATTTGTTGCTGAGCATTATTTAATATCAGATTATAACCTACAGCATCGCAAATACTTTCGTAAATACCTTTACCTATATTTTTCCACGAATTTAAAGTTAACAGACCGCTAATTTTAGGGTTTTCGCCTTTTCCATATGCACCAAAATATATTGGGGCAAAATAAGAGCCTGATTTAGTAACTGTTATTGAGCCGTAAAATATATCGCCTTTTTTTAATAAAACAGAATCGCCAGCTTTGAGATATTTAAAAAAGCTGTTTAGTTTATCAAGGCTTTTCCATGGTGTTGCAGGATTACTTGCCTGGCTGCTGGAGTAAGTATCATTGCCTGCTTTACTGGAAAAATAATAGGTTGACGAATAGCTGTAGCTGGAACAGCATATAAGGCAAACGACCATAAGCTTACTGAACCTTGAGGGCTTATTACATTCCTGAACCTTTGGATCAATTGTAAGCATGGTAGATAATATTTAGAAGTTAATTCCTATGGTACGAGAATATCCCAATCATATTCGTGGTGGTGTTTACGTCTATATGAATTTAAAAGTTACAAAGCGCATGGTTTATTTTTTTAATAATGGGCGTCGATAAAGAAAAAAAATCCCCATTTTGATGATTTTTGGGAAGTTTATTTCTTGAGATATACTATTCATTAAGCATCTTAAGTGTAGGAGAATTGGATTTTCGTTTAATATTTTAGGTATAGTTATTGTATTGTTAAATATCTTATACAATTAAATACCAATTTGGGAATGAACCCGACTGTAGAATTACTTTCCTATTCTGTTTTTGCCGGAGAACTGAACCAGATAAAATTTAAAGGCAAGTGTGTAATCAATACCATCAATCAATTCTCGTATACTATTGCTGAGAAAGATGAGGAGTTTAAACAAGCTTTGATTCATTCAGATATTTTACTTCCAGATGGGGTTGGTATAACAGCTGCAGTTAAATTCCTAAAAAGGGAATACATAAAGAAGATTGCCGGTGCTGATTTACATATGCATTTTTTAAACCAACTTAATATAACCGGCGGAAAGTGCTTCTACTTAGGGGCATCTGACGTTACATTAGGTTTAATCAAAGAAAAACTAAAGTTGGAGTTTCCTAATATTATAGTCGGCAGTTATTCACCACCATACAAAGCTGAATTTTCGTCTATCGATACTGATTTAATGATTAATGCCGTAAATGCTTTTAGGCCCGACGTGTTATTTGTAGGCATGACTGCCCCAAAACAAGAAAAGTGGATCTTTAAAAATAGCGCAGCATTGCAAGCGCAGGTAATATGCGCAATAGGAGCAGTTTTTGATTTTTATGCTGGTACGGTGACAAGGCCCTCTAAGTTTTGGCAAAACATGGGCTTAGAATGGTTTGTACGAATGATAAAAGAGCCGCGGCGAATGTACAAGCGTTACCTGTATTATGGCCCTTATTTTTTAGGACAAATTTTAAGATTAAAATTTAATAGGTCGTTCTTAGGCAAATAATAGCCGTCAATACAACTTCAGTGCATAACAACAATGTAAAGTTTGTAACAACAACATAGATATTACAGCTACAGTGTATTAGCTTAAAAAAATTGAGTAAATTGCCTCTCTGAGGATTTTAAGGCACTTTATGAATTGGTTACCTATCCAAATTAAATTGTGCTGATATGGTTGCCGGCTATTAGCGATACTATTAGCTTGGTAATATAATGATTAGCGTGCATAGTTTGCTTGGCACTAAAGTTGTTTTAAATGTGAAAATGAAGAAATACATATCTACTCTTTTTCGATTCTTCTTTCTTTTTTGTGACGTTATTTTAATAAATATAGCATTATTGGTTTGTTATTATTTATTTAACAAATACTTCACACCACTATACATAAACCTATATAGATGTATTTCCGTATCTATTATAATATGGTTATTAAGCACAAGCCTGTTCGGGCTATATAGCGAGCAAACTATTGTAAGTAAAGGTGTTGTTTATAGAAGCACGTGGAGGAGTTTAACCGCTTACCTGTCTTTCTTTCTTGTTTATGGCCTGATAGATATGGGGTTAGAAAGCTTTGTTTTTTTGCTTGCATTTTACGTTACGCTAATTGTTTGTTTTTTAATGAGCCGCATGATCAGCAAATTTTTCGAAAATTACCTGGTATCCAAAATAGATAATGAAAAAAAGGTGAACGTTTTGGCTATTGCCTCTATTGGTGGCCATTGGATACAACTGCTTAGGTTAATGCCGCTTTTTAATGTCAGCACAAATGACGTAACGTTTATTTCAACGTGGGCAAATGTTGAAAAAATGGTTGATGGCCATAGATATTATTCTGTACCAGATGCAAACCGCCATAATAAATTTAACCTGTTGCGTTGTGGCTTTGCAGTTTTTAGCATTATTTTTTCGTCCAGGCCGCAGGTTATTATCACTACAGGAGCTGCCCCTGGTTTGTTCGGGATTTTAGCCGGTAGAATATTAGGTATTAAAACCGTTTGGATCGATAGCATTGCTAATGTTGAAAAACTTTCGCTAAGTGGCCATATTGCACTTAAAGTTGCCGACAGGGTTTATACACAATGGGAACATTTATCAAACCGTAAAGTTGTATTTGCCGGAAATATTTTAGAAGAATGATTTTTGTAACCACAGGCACGCAGGAACCGTTTGACAGGCTCGTTAAAGCTGTTGATGAACTTGCCTTAATATTTCCAGATGCTGATTTTCGGGTACAAGCCTTTACAGCGTCTTACAGGGCCGTTAATATTAATGTTTTTAATAGGATGCCTCCCACAGAATTTGAGCTTAATATAAAAAGTGCCGACTTAATTATTAGTCATGCCGGTATGGGAACTATAATATCTGCACTGGTAAATAGTACTCCAATTATCGTAATGCCCAGGTTGCTTAAATATGGAGAGCACCGTAACGAACATCAGTTAGCAACAGCAAAAAAGTTAGATGATATGGGTTATGTATATGTGGCCTATAATGAAGAAGAACTTATTGAAAAGGTTCGGAATATATGGCCGGGTAATTTAAAATCCTTACACAAAGTAGGGAATGTGGCGTCAAAAAAATTGATTAATTCACTTAGTAATTTTATTAAACAGTAGTTATGAATGTTAAGCGTACATTATATGCGTTACTTTTAATGGTTTCAGTATGTTCCTGCGGGTCTTATAAAAATATCCCTTATTTTCAAGACCTTGATCAGAACAATATCACCAATCAAAAGGTAGATAACTATTCTCCGCTTACTATACAACCGGCTGATATCCTGGCCATAAATGTAAACAGCAGAAACCCCGAATCTTCTGCCATATTTAATGGCAACCAAAGCCGTGTTGGTGGTTCTGCAACTGATAATTCATCTTTGGGTTACTTAGTAGATCCTGACGGCCTTATATATTTGCCACTTTTAGGCGAAATGAAAGTGTCCGGGCTTACAACAACCCAACTAAGAAAAAAATTAACTGAAAAGCTGCTGGCATTATATAAAGATCCTGTAGTGAACATAAGAATAACGAATTTTAAAATATCCGTATTTGGAGATGTGTTACGCCCGGACACCTACAGTATCCAAAACGAACGTGTAACTGTAACCCAGGCCCTTAGCCTTGCAGGTGATTTAAATATTACAGCTAAGCGTAAAAACGTTATGCTGATAAGGGATATTGATGGTAAAAGGACGTTTATTCCTATAGACCTTACCTCAAAAAGTTTATATCAATCACCATATTTCTATCTTAAAAACAACGATGAGATATATGTAACGCCCGATCGTACAAAGTATGCCACTGTTGATCGCGGCTATCGCACAACCCAGTTAGTACTTACAGGTCTTTCTATAATCGCTATCGTCCTGTCTAACCTGTACAGGTAATATTTAAAAACTATGAATACTCGTAAACCGTCAGTTAAAGCCGTTACAATCAGGGAGAAAAACACCCCGATTACCGATTTAAAAAAGACAGTAACAAAATATCTTTATCATTGGCCATTATTTGCAATAGGGTTGGTACTTACATTAACTATCGCATTTATTTACATAAAATTAAGCAGGCCTATTTATGAAATAAGGGCTACACTATTAATTAAAGACGAAAAGAAAACACCTGACCCAAAACCTGCATTACAGGAAATTGATGTTTTAAGTTCATCAAAGATTACTGAGAATGAGATCCAGGTTATAAAATCTAAAGAGATCATTAGTAAAGTTATTCAAGACCTGCAGCTATGGGTAACCTATCAAAAAAAAGATGGTTTGCGTTACAAAGACCTGTATGATGTAAAACCTTTTATATTAGTCGTAATAAAATCAAATGGTAATTATGATGATGAGAAATTAAAAGTTGTTGTAAACAACAGCACTTCGTTTTTATTGACAGAAAATGGCGGAGAGGTCCGCAAGATTCTTTTTAAAGATGTTTTTCAAACAAATCTTGGTACTATAAAATTTCAACCAACCAGGAACGTTGAGCAATATGAGGGAGCTACTATTAAATTGTCTTTTAAAAACCCGGAAGATGTTGCGTTAGACTATCAGGAAGCTATTGGTGCAAACCAAATGAATAAATTAGCTACTACGGTTGACCTTACCCTTAATGATGCTATTCCACAAAGAGGCAAAGATGTACTTAACCGCCTAATTTATAATTATAAACTTGCGGGTGACGAAGAGAAAAACAGGGAGACTAAAAATGCTTTGGACTTTATTGATCAAAGATTAGCATCTATAACCGGCGATTTAACCAATGCAGAAAAGGGGATTGAAGAGTTTAAAAGCAGTAGGGGCTTAACGGATATTAGTTCTCAATCGCAGATAAGCCTTGAAAACATGCAGGTAAATGATACGCGTTTAAATGATGTGAACGTTCAACTAAGTGTTATTGACGGAATAGAACGGTATGTTAATTCATCTCAAAGCTTTACCAAAGCACCGGCTACTTTAGGGATTACTGATGCAGCTTTGAGCAGCCTGATCGCTAAATTATCTGAATTGCAGTTACAACGCGAGCGGTTGCTGGGTACAACACCGGAAACAAATCCTGATTTTGAACCAATTAACAGGCAAATTGCTTCTACTAAAGATGCGATCAAAGAAAATGTTAAAAGCATAAAATCATCATTGCTTAGCACCCGGAATAAGCTACAATCATTTAACTCGGGTTTCGAGTCGTCAATTAAAAATGTTCCTACCCAAGAGCGCCAATATGTGAGTATAAAACGGCAGCAAGCTATCAAAGAAAGTTTATATACGTATCTGCTTCAAAAACGTGAGGAAATATCGGTTAGTTACGCGTCTTCATTAAATAATGACCGTATTGTAGATCAAGCTTATTCTGGGCAAGGAAAAGTACCTCAAAGGCCCCTTGCTTTGATGGCTGCATTAATTTTAGGTGTAGCCTTGCCGGCAGGTATGCTTTTCAGAAGGTATAATTCAAAAATCACAGATGTTGACGAAATAAGAGATTCGCTAACTGCACCAGTTATTGGCGAACTGCCCTTTGATTCTTCAGCAAGCCCAATAGCAATTAGTACTGCAGGGCCTACACCACTTAGCGAACAATTCAGGTCGTTGCGTACAAAATTATTCAATTTGAGCCAACCTGACGAGAAGGCAAAGGTTTACCTGGTAACCTCCAGTCTTCCTGGCGAGGGCAAAAGCTTTGTAAGCTGTAATTTAAGTGCGACTATGGCCTTCTCTGGTAAAAAAACGGTATTGCTGGAAATGGACATGCGAAAGCCAAAATTGGCCAAAACTCTTGGTCTTTCGCAAACGCATGCCGGGATAAGCGACTTTTTAAATAACAAGTCGGCACTTAAAGATATCGTACAGAAATGTGGTGTTGAGGGCAACCTGGATTTTATCAGTAGTGGCGAACCTATACAAAATCCTTCTGAGTTGTTGGAGGGAAGCCGCCTGGAAGATTTGATCAACGATTTAAGAAATGCTTATGATAATATCGTTATCGATAGCCCACCCGTTAGGCTGGTATCTGATGGTATGATCCTTTCCCGTTTGAGTGATATCAATTTATATATTATTAGGCAGGGAGTAACCGAAAAAGCAGAAATTGGCTTTATACAACAACTGATAGATGAAGAACTGGTGCCCGAAATTCAAATTATTTTCAATGGTATTCAGCGAATAAAATACGGTTACGGCTATAACTTTAGTAACACCGATTATTATAATATTAGTAGTAAACAGCAGGGAGCAGGATCTATTTTTGGTAATTTTTCTGAGAGACTTTAGCTCATGACCAAGATGGAATTAACAAATCGCCGCAATAAATTTTAATTTTTAATAGTTAAAATGGATATAAACCATCTACTTGCTATTGCTGCTGTTGTAGTATTTATTATTTTATTGCTATACAGTAATAACCCAAAGAGGTTTTATATCCTTTATGTGCTATGCCTTTTACCAATAATGGATTTGGCAATTACCACAGTTGAATGGGGCCGGCTAAGGGTTTTCGATTTTGTTTCCTATATATTTTTCGTCGCATTTTTTAGCGACTTTGTTAAAATCAGAAGAGTGTTTCTAATTTATAATATTCTATTTTGTTTGTTCATACTTGTCTTATTATTTGGTAGTTTGAACTCACCATACATTAAAAATTCGCTCATCGCGCTCTCTGCTGTTTTCCCGGTATTTATTTATGCGAAAGCCTTGTTGACAGAGTGTTTTGCCGATAGGGAATTCCAAAAAAAGGTAGTGCAAACACTGAAAATGGTATGCCTGTTTTCAGTGTTATTTCTTGTCATTCAAATGATCGTTGGGTTAAGGTTTACCTTTTACCCTGTATTAAATAGAAATACCTCAATTGAAGAGGGCGTGATTAGATACCCAAGCTTTTTCCATGATCCGCAGATGTACGGGCAATACTTAGTAATGACAAGTTTCTTGTTTTTTATAAACTATAAGGATGAGACAACTCTTGTAAATATCAATGCAATAGGGCAAAAACTAACGGCCGCTTTTCGCAATAACAAACCGATCGGTTATCCTGACATAAAAAATTACTTCTTTTTCTTGGTCATAATTGTTGCGCTGCTGCAAACAGGGGGCAGATCTGCACTTGTAGCGATTTTTGCCGGTATGATTTTCTTATTTTTTGTTTTTGGTACACAATACAAAATGATTATCGCCTCCATCCTTATTGTTGGAGCCGCTGTTTTTCTTTTTTTCTCAAGTTCTTTAATGATATTGAACCGTGCAGGGCACCTGGACGAAGATTATGCTTTTCGCGAAGCTTTATGGGATGAGGCTCGCGGCATATATTTGAAGCATCCGCTTTTAGGTATTGGAAGCGGCAATTTTAAACCTTACAACGCTAATTATTCTAACAATTACACCATTAATGAGGACAATGAGGTTTTGTTTTTTGGGTACGGACAACCCGAAAGCGGATATTGGATGATACTGACTGAGACCGGGGCACTTGGCTTTATAATAACGTTCTTATTTATACTTAGGCCGGTTTATACAGGGATCAAAAGTTACTTGAGCGGCCATGCAAGCATTATTGTTTTTATACTTACGGCAGGGCTTATAAGCTGGCTAATTACCTTTATTGCCGCTTATTCACTTTTCGATAAAAGGATATTACTGACCCTGATTACATTTATTTGCATTTTAATTTTAGAAAGCAACAATAAACTTACTTATGAAGCTGAAATTCAGTAATATACGACTGATAGGTAAGTCGAGTTTTGTCAACAACAGCTTTTGGGGGTTGTTATCTACCGTCTTTCAGACACTGTTTTTAAGTTTATTTTTTATCATTGTATCCAGGTATTATTCCATACCAGACTTTTCAGACTTTCTTATCGCTAATACCATTTACCAGCTAATAGTAGGATTTTCTTCTATGGGCCTGGGGCATTGGTTCATTCGCGAATATGGTTATAAACTTGAAGATCAATCATCCCTTGCCTATAGGTTTATAAAGATCCAAACCATATTAGGATTTTTATTTTACGTTATAAATATCGGCCTTGCATTTATCATATATCCCAGCGAACAAATAAGGGTACTCGCAATAATTTTGGGTACAAACATCATATTTGATAACATTATATATGCGCTTAAAAGCTTAAATGTAGCCCAGTTTCAGCAAAAGAAAACAGCTATTATAATGGCCGCAGATGGTCTGTTAAGATTAGCAATTGGCTGCATTTTATTTTTTCATCCTCTATCACTTATCTATCTATCCGTGCTTCTGGTAATTATCAGGTTGGCTACGGTAAATGTTTTTATCAGGATAGGATCGGAAGGAAGCATTACTTTTTCAAATCTATGGAAGTTTAAAGTGACCGTGCTTGATTTTAAGAAGAATGTGCTTTTAAATTGGAATTTTATCCTTATCGTAGGTTCCTCAATCATATTTTGGCGTAGCGCAACCATAATAATTTCCAAATATCTTAATGCTGCCGATGTAGCAAATTACGAGATCGCTTATAAAATATTTTCTATATTCACTCAGCTGTCCATTGTCGCATCAGTTACCATCTATCCCAAGTTTGTTGGGTTAATTGCAGCTAAAGATGACGAAAACGTAAGGAAATTCTATAACATCGTTTCGTTTGGCTATGCCATTTTTGTAATAAGCACTTACGCGTTTATACAATCATACGCGCAAACTATTATACCATTTGTTTTTGGGCAAAAATTCCTGTTGGCAGCGGGTTGTATGAAGCAAATGTTTTTAACACTCCTAATGTTTCCTGCTGTTTTTTTGCAAGCCAATTTATTGGTTGCAATGAAAAAAGAACGGTTGGATATGCTGCTAAACTTTTTGGTGTTGGTAGTTAACTTAACCGGGTGTTTAATAGGCCTGTATTACAGCCGTTCGTTATCGGTAATAAACTATTCCATTTTTGGATCATTTGTTGTTTTCCATGTTGCACAGAATATTGTGCTGATTAAACTGAAAGTTACTAATCTTAAAAACGCGCTAACCTTTTATGTTTTGGTGGCTTGTTTTGTATTGGCCTATAAGTACTTGTCAGATGGGTTTAATCCAAATGTCGTCTTTATCGGTTTTGTTGTGGTTGTCGTTTTTCCGTTGTTATATATATTCTATAAAAAGGTCAGAAATCACTTTGTCCGGAGTCGGATTTGAAGTGCCGTAGTGTTGGATGTTACAGCATTAAATAATTTAAAATTAATACGCATTTAAGAAGGTTATGCCAGTATTGTCAGTAATAGTCCCGGTTTATAATAAGGACAGGTATATCCGCCTTTGCCTGCAATCTATATTAAACCAAACGTTTACTGATTTCGAGTTGATATTGGTTAACGATGGCTCAACAGATAGCAGCGCTGAAATATGTGAGGATTTTGCCAGGCAGGATAAAAGAGTATCTGTTATTCACCAAATGAATAAAGGCGTATCGGAAGCCAGAAATACAGGTGTACTTCATTCTTCAGGGAAGTACATTGGCTTTGTTGATTGTGATGATACACTCGCTGCTGATATGTATGAAACCCTAATCAACAATGCTTTTAATTATAGTGCGGATATATCGATTTGTGGCGTTAAAAAAGAGATTTTGGGCATTGTTGAATTGTATTACGGTACTAAAACAACAAAAACTTACAATACAGAAGAAGCTTTAGCTGCTTTATTGAAAAAGGAATTTCTTAGAAGCGTGTACGATAAGATCTATGAAGCCGGTATTGCCAAAAAAATTAAATTCGAAGGAGCCATTTATGAGGATATCCTTTATAACTTTTTGGTATTTGGCGAAGCTAAAAAAGTGGTATTTGAAGACGTTATTATGTATAACTACATAATCAGGGATAACTCGGTGAGTATGTCAAAATTTAACGCAAAGTATATGGATACCATTCTTGTATCCAAAAAAATCCTTGAGGGCTGTCGTGATCGGTTCAAAGGATTATTAAACGAAGCCTTAAATTTTGATTTAGTAGCAAATATTTCATTGCTCAATACCATATTGATATCAGGCAAAAACAAGCACCGATCAGAATATAATATTGTAGCCCATAACCTGGGCACATACTTTAACGCTACACAAAATAGCTGTGTTAGCGCCAAACATAAGTACTCTCTAAACCTGTTTAAATTTAGCCCTGCTTTATATGAACTGTTTATGAAATTGTACTGTAAGATAACTGATGCCGACGTTTCAAAAAAAACATAATTATATTTTAATAAACATTTAATCTCTCTTTATTCGATTTTTAATCTAAGCCCCACAAAATATATGTTGTTTAATTCATTTGTGTTTTTCTTTTTTCTGCTGACGGTTTTACCTATATATTATTTATTAAAAACTAAACGGCACAGAAATCTTTACCTGCTTGGTGTTAGCTATATTTTTTATGGCTACTGGGACTGGCGCTTTTGTTTTTTGCTATTGGCCTCTACTATTATAGATTATATACTTGGCTTAAAGATGGGTGCCGTTACCGAACCTAAAAAGAAAAAGCTATTTCTATATGTAAGTATAATTGTGAATTTAGGGATACTCGGATTTTTTAAGTATTTCAATTTCTTTATCGAAAGCTTTCAACATATTGGATCGCAGTTTGGCTATAATGTCGACTTTCTGCACCTGCACATTATTCTTCCGGTAGGTGTATCCTTTTATACTTTCCAATCTCTATCGTACACATTCGACATTTATAAAGGTAACTTAAAGCCCATACGCGATTTTTGGGATTATGCCCTTTTTGTGGCATTTTTCCCGCAGTTAGTAGCTGGGCCAATTGAACGTGCCGTAGTACTTATTCCTCAGGTCAGCAGGAAAAACCATGCTACCAAACAGCAATTTTTAGATGGTACGATATTGATTATCTACGGCTTATTTAAAAAGGTACTGATTGGGGATGCATCTGGAAGGTTTGTAGACCAGATCTTCACTCACATGGATCGGTACTCATCCTGGGAAGTGGTTTTTGCCTGGGTACTATTTTCTGTTCAGATCTACGCAGACTTTTCGGGTTATTCTAATATTGCAAGGGGCACGGCCAAGCTGTTTGGTTTTGAGCTAATGAAGAATTTTAACCAGCCGTACCTTTCTACAAATATTACTGAGTTTTGGCGCAGATGGCATATTTCTCTTTCATCCTGGCTTCGCGATTATTTATATATCGCGTTAGGTGGCAACAGAAAAGGAAAGGGGAGAACCTATGTTAATCTTTTCCTTACTATGCTTATAGGGGGCTTGTGGCACGGCGCAAGCTGGACGTTTGTTATATGGGGTGGGTTACATGGAATATATCTGGCTGTACATAAGCTTATGCTGGGTAATAAAAAGATTACTGCAGTTCATCATCCGTTAAATTCTATACGTAATGTCCTAAAGGTTTTGCCTGGCATGGTATTTACTTATTTATTGGTACTCATAGCATGGTTGTTTTTCCGGGCTAAGGGTATGCACGATGTATATGCGGTAGTGGGGAAGCTTGAAAACTGGACTTGGGGAATTTACCCATGGCGCTTTGCTACAATTTTACTTGGGTTTGCCGGGGTAAGCTTTATTTGCGACTTGTTTGAATACAAAACGCAAAGTCATGTATTCTTAAACAGAATAAAATATCCGCCGCTTATGTATGGTTTGTTATGTGCTATGTTTATTGGTGTAGCATTATTCCTTATCAATTCAAAACCGGCTCCATTTATTTATTTTCAATTCTAACCATGATTAAAACTATCTTACGATCAGGTTTATTTATTGCCGGCCTTATTGCCGGCCTAATATTTCTTGAAACTTATTTTCAGCTGATAGAATTTCAGATGCCTTATTTTGAGCTTAGCCCAATACAAGGAAAAAAGATGTTACCGTCAAAAAGGATCGTGTATTTTGGCGAAGGTTTTTATATGGGTACCACAAACCAATACGGGTATCTTGGAACTCCTTATCCGAAGAAAAAAGACCCCAAAAAGATCAGGATAGCGATGATTGGCGATTCATACGTTGAGGGGTTTCAACTTTTTGATAAGTATCATTTTGCCCGGATAGCAGAGCGAAAGCTCAACCTTGGATTGCCATCGCCCAAATATGAAGTTTTAAACTTTGGGGTGGGTAATTACGATTTTAACGATATGATGATAGCCTACATGAATTATGTAAAAGAATTTAATCCTGATGTTTTAGTGTTCCTGGTTAAATATGATGATTTCATGTCGTCAAATAATTTTGTCCCATCACCGGTAATTAAACCCTTTAAGGATTCTGTTATTATTGATTACTCCTTTACAAAAAGCAAGATATATAAGGTTTATAAAAAACTTTCATTCGCGTTTGATAACAGCGCCCTTGTGTACGCAGCAAATAACGCCTATAAAATTTCTAAGAGAAAAGATGAGATAGATGGAATTTTGTTTGACAAGTTCTATACGTCATTCAGGAAACCAGGTGCCCCGCCCGAAGGCATGAGTCCCTCTTTTGAAGCTGAAGAACGGTTTATCAGATCGTTTGCCTGGGTAAAAGATAAGCGATGCATTTTTTTATTCAGAAGCGATATACCTAAAGGGCTTACAGAGAAAGCTAACAAAATGAACATTGATGTATATAACGTAGACCAAGCCCTGAAGAAAGAATTTACACCCAAGGGAATTGAATACGATTATTGGGATGTAACCCGCGAACATGGACATTGGAATTATGTAGCGCAGGACTTTGTGGGGGATTATATTTATAAGATCATATTATCAGAACGGCAAAAAATTGAACAATCAAAAAGGTAGCCTTAATCATATTGGGTTATCATGCTTTTTAATTATTCTGCTCACATTAATATTCAACAGACTTAACCTTTTTCACAAATGAGGGTATTATTCATAACAAACATGTATCCTGTTCCAGACTATATTTATTTCGGGATACATGTTAAAGAACAGATAGAGGAAATAGAACGGGTATCAGGCATTCAAAAGAAAGTCTATTTTATAAACGGACGTGCCGATAAAACAAATTATTTAAAAAGTATCGCTGCAATCAAAGATCTTGTAAAAAACGGGGAGTTCGACCTTATCCATGTGCATTATGGCCTCTCCGCTTTATTTTTATTGTTCTATACACCGCCTATACCTGTTATAATGACATTGCACAGCGGTGAGCTGTTTATGAAAAAGGGTTACGTTAATCATATAATGCAAAAAAACATAACATTGGCCGCAGTAAAAAAGGCTGCTAAAGTAATTGTATTGAATGATGATATGATAGCGCTTTTACAAAAGCACAAGGATAAGTTGGTGAAGTTACCGTGCGGAACGGATATTGATACTTTTAAAGAAATACCGAACATTCAGAGATCGCCTAAAATAGTCATCGGGTTCCCCGGGAATAAAGATCGAAAAGAAAAGAATTACCCATTATTTAGCGCTATAGTCGAATGTTTGCGTGCTGATTATGAAATAAGGGTAATTGAATTTCATGGGATGACCCGCGAAGAAGTAACTATTAGTTTGAATAAAATCGATCTGTTACTAATGACCTCAACTATAGAAGGTTCTCCACAAATCATTAAAGAAGCCATGGCTTGCAACAAAGCTATCGTTTCAACTGCAGTTGGTGATGTTAAAGACCTGCTTGACCATGTTGAGAATAGTTATGTAGTTGATTCATTTAACCCTGATGATTTTATCTCAGCTATTAGGCAAATTTTGTCGCTGCCGGCGGAGCAAAGGCGATCAAACGGCAGGGAAAGATTAATTAATATAGGGCTAGATGCTACCAGCGTTGCCAAGTCGGTTTTTAAACTATATCAAAACATTGTATGAAACGTATTTTACTGTTTTTGTATTTTTTTATATTTAAGAACCTGCCCTCAAGCTATTTCCCAATGGGGCGTACATTTAATGCTTTAAGGATAGGGATACTTCGCCAATTGGTAACCATAGGTAAGAATAACGTGATACAAAACGGGTTTCGGTTTGGGATGAAAAATGTTTTAACCATTGGGGATAACTGCCAAATCAACGAAGACGTTTACATCCAGTCGGCAATAATTGGCAACTATGTATTGATTGCGCAAAATGTAGCCATACTGGCCGTAACACATAAGTTCGATTCTATAGACATCCCCATCATCAAACAAGGATCAACCAAGCCTGAGCCGGTTATCATAGAAGATGATGTTTGGATAGGGAGGAACGTTGTTGTAATGCCGGGTATAAGGCTGGGTAAAGGTTCAATCATAGGTACAGGAGCAGTTGTCACGAAAGATGTTGCGCCTTATGCAATCGTTGGCGGCGTCCCGGCTAAATTAATCAGGTACAGAAATAATACTAATATAGCAGAGGCATAGTAATGGGTTTTTTAACACAGGATTGGGAAAGAAACAAAGGTTATACAAAAGGCAAACTTATTACCTTTACATACCGGTTGGCAAGTTGCGCAAAGAAAAACAAGCTCTTCAAAATTGCAATGATCCCTTACTTAGGTTTATACAAGTTTTGGGTTGAATGGGTATATGGTATAGAAATACCTTATGCAACAAAAATTGGCAAAGGTCTAATTGTTTATCACGGCGTGGGGCTTATTATAAATAACGCCACAATTATAGGCGAAAATTGCACGCTTAGGCATAACACCACTTTAGGTAACAAGGGCCATGCTATGAAGAATGACTGCCCGGTAATTGGTAATAATGTTAACATCGGTGCCCAGGTTTGTATATTGGGCCAAATTACAATAGGGGATAACGCGGTAATTGGTGCAGGGAGTATCGTAACTAAAGACGTTCCCGCGTACGCTGTAGTTGCAGGCAACCCTGCAAAGGTTCTGAAATATTTAACACCGGAATAGCTTAAGAACATACCGACAGGTCGCTTATTTACTTAATGAGACCGTATCCGATATTGTTGTATCTGCATTTGCAGTTATAACAAGCAGGTATGCTGTAGCAATTTCGGTAGAGGGAATTTCGGGTGTACTAACTATAGGATCAGGCTTTGCCATAACATCCCCGGCAACCTCTTTTTTACAGGAAAGTAACCCTGTACATAATATGAACAACAATAATTTTATCTTCATTTTGCTTTGAATATCAATGTGTATTTTTTGTCTTTTACCAAGCTTACCGTTGAAGCCGTTGTGGTTGGTATATAGTTTTTACCGTTATTTACTGAGATGTAAAGTACAAATTTGGAGAGTTGAGTGACATTGCCGGCAGCGACAAATGTAGCTGAGTAGGTACCATCCTTATTTTTGACAACTTTTAAACTGTTCGAAACAATAGGTAGTACAGTTGCCGCGGCACCCGGGAATACATCATTATAGGTAGCCAGGTTGTTACCAACCCTTACCTCATCAATATAGTATGACCTTTCCTTTGACGTAGATAGTGTTTTAAGGTCGCTCCATTCCCACTTGTATATCCCCACTTTTAAATAGGGGTATAAATTATCATTGTATCCAATTGGTTTGTTCAAACGTTCTAAAATCAATTTTCCGTTTTTCCAGATCTGCAGTGTTCCGGATTTATAGCCCCATTTAATATGAAATACCCAGTCATTCCATTTGTTATGCTCTATAGGCCCTAAATCAACGTATTCAACCTTGGTATTTAAAACCGTATTTATTTTATCTGCGGCCCATCTTATTGCAACCCTGTACCTATTCAGGCGTAGTTCCAAGCCTAATGGTGGACTTCTCCAGGCTTCCCCTATAGCAAGATCGGGCTTTCCCTGCCATTGGTTTATAATCTCCGGTGCAACATCACTTTCATATTTTGTCGGAAAAAAATTAGAGAAACCGTACCAAGATTCCCCCGTAGCTTGAGGTGCCATCCCCAATTCCGCCCTCGGGCCATTTAAAATGTCTTTTCCACGGATTAAATCGACCTTCAAACAGCCTTTTCCGGCCCTAACTATATCGGTTGCGATTATCGCCGACCAGGGCTTTGTTATACTTCTTTCATACCATTTAGTTATGGATGCAGGAGAATCAAATGTCGATTCAAAAATGAGATGTTTTCGTTGCGCTGATGCAGTGTTAAAGCCAAAGACCAAAGCTAACGACACTATAATTTCGAGTTGAAATCCTATCTTTTTCATGGCATAACGTATATAACACAAACAGCCGTGTTTGCATTTTATTACTTTGTTATACGGTTTTACCCCGGATTAAGTTGCGTACAGAATGTATTGCAAGATTAAGAGAAGGGCATCATATTATTAAAATCCTTATGAATACGATGAGAATGGTAAGCAAATAATTGTACAACTTTGAGCTATAGTGATGGTTTTGAACGGCTTACACTAACAGATAATAATATGTTATTCAAACATTAAAAAGATATAAATGTTAATTTCTGAGTTCACGTAAAGAAATGTTTTTGTTACTTACTACAAATGATTGAATAAACTTGTTTATTTTTAGCTATGTATAAACTGTAGTTATAAATGTCTTTAAATCAGTTTACATGCATGCGGAGATCAAGGCAAATACCCTTGGGAATTAAAGGTGGAGAAATATGAGTTTATTTGAAAGTTATCTGTTTACGGATGACACACCTAATCTCGCCGAAATAATTAATAGCACTAACGGAGGGGTCTGGGAGATTGACCTTTACACCAGAAATGTTATATGGTCGGTTGGCTTTTATAAAGTTTTAGGCTATGAACCTGGCGAGATAGAATGCTCGTATCAATATTTTGTTGATCACCTGATCTATTATGAAGATAAAGGCATTTTCTTAGAGTCGCTAAACCATACCGGCTTAGGTTCGCTAAGGGTATACGATGTACGCTTACTTACCAAAATTGGTTACCAATGGTATCAAAGTGCTATCCAAAAATACACCGATGGTAAGTTGGTTGGTACCCTTATCAATATTCATCAGTTTAAAATTTCGCAACTGCAGCTTGCTACCGATAATATTTTTGTAACCGACACCAACAAACTGATTAAACTTGGGCGATGGGAGATAGTTGTAGCTACAAACAAACTGGTAACAAGTAAAGAGGCACTTGATATTTTTGAATTACAGCAAAGCATCTACAGCCTAAATGAGTTATATAACCTTTTCCTCCCACAGTATAAGAGCCTGGTTGCAGATGCTGTCCAGATCTGCGTTACAATAGGGCGGCCTTTTGATCTTGACGTGCAACTCAAGACAGGAAGAAATAGAATAGTATGGGTAAAGATGAAGGCCGTTGCGGAAATTGATAAGTATGGAAAATGCTTTTTGGTTAAGGGGGTGGTGCAGGATATCAGCCTTAGCAAGCAATATGAAACTGAATTAAAATCATCACTAACTTATGTTAACGAACAGAACAAGCGGTTAGAAAACTTCGCGCACATAGTATCGCATAATTTACGCTCTTATGTAGGAAATTTGCAAATTATGGTAAACCTGCACAAGGAAAGTAATAATGCAGAGGAGCGCCTTGAAGTGTTTTCTCATATTGAAACAATTAGCGCGACCCTGGGTACGATGATCGAACACTTAAATGAGATCGTCCAGGTCGATTCTGAAAAGAATAATAACAAAACGGTTATTTTTTTTGAACTTCTTTTCAGAAGCATTGTCAATGCGCTTCAATCTAATATTCAATCGGCTGATGCAATAGTCCAATACGATTTTTCCCAATGCCCGGCTGTGAAATACCTACCTGCATATCTTGAAAGCATTTTCCATAATTTGCTTAGTAATGCTATAAAATACCGCCATCCCGATCGCAGGCCCATCATAAAATGTGAGAGCAGGATTGAGAATAATGATATACACATCACTTTTGAGGATAACGGGATGGGTATAGATTTGGAAAAATATGGAAGCAAGATTTTTGGGATGTATGAGACTTTCCACAGAAAATCAGATTCGCAAGGGATTGGGTTATATATTACCCGTAACCAAATAGAGGCGCTTGGGGGGACGATAAATGTTGAAAGCACCGTAAATGTGGGTACCAAATTTATTATAAAACTTGCATCTAGCCGAGATTTATTGTAACCCTATGGCTTCCATATTCGTAAAAGCCTTAACATGGGTAACGCTTTGCAAACAGTTTGGATAGTTGATGACGATGAGATCTACAAATACGGGTTTCGTAAGTTTGTGGCTATGAAACAATTATGCGGAAATGTTGTGGATTTTAACAACGGACGTGATGCTGTTGATTTTTTAGCTGACCCTCGTAATAACGAGTCGTTACCTGACGTAATTTTCCTTGATATAGATATGCCCCAAATGAACGGGTGGGATTTTATAAAGGCATTTGAATACGTTAAGATCCACCTAAGCAGAAAGATATCCATATTTATGGTAACCTCTTCTTTATCATACAAAGATATCGTGAGGGCCAAAAACCATTCGGACATCACAGAATACATTATTAAACCAGTAAACTCCCAACAATTTTCCCTGGTTTTTAGCGATGTATTAAACAGCCAAACTCCCGCGCATTATTAAGAAGCTTTTCTGATTCTTTACTTTTGTTATAACGGCAATTTTTCCGTTGCAGCTACTGTATAGCTAAAGCCCCTTGACGATAGTATGCCCCTACAGCTTTTCGCAAATACCCGCCATCATCATCTGCTGCTTCGCCGGCACCTGTAATGCCATCTCTTTTACTATCCAGGTAACTTGTACAATTGTTTAGCCCATTACCAAACAGAAACGCTATTACGCCCGCTTCTCCATAAGCTTTTATATTTCCCATATTACCATTTGAAAGCACCGGCTGCAAAAAGTATTCTGCTTTGTTATCCTTATAATGGCCGCTTTTGTTGTTACAAGTTGCAGTGGCGGTGTTGCCAACCGGGATTTGCCACAATATTATTTTTTGACCTGTTTGCTGGTTTAATTTTTTCAGGAAACGTTGAAAACGGTCAAAATCGTTCATGTCATTATTAGCTGGGACCTGGGTAGTAGACCACCATGCTGTGTTAAGCTTATTATTAACAAACTGGTCATAGCCGCTATCACAATCAGAAAATTCAGAGAAGATAAGGTCAAATGGTGCCTGTAAAGATTCGTAATAGTTGGCGGTTTCGGTAGCCATTTGTTCTGGGTTGGGTTTGTTTAAAATCAAACCTAAGCCTGCAGCCCATTGTGAGGCATGCCATGCCAATAATACATTTGGTGCATACTTATCGCGCATGCTGACTATAGTTTGCGCCAGGCCTTTTAAATCGTTTGTAAATGGCTTTGCATCCGGGTAATCGCTTTGGCTTACTTTTATGATGCTTTTTATTGGGTCTTTTTTATAAAATTGCATATAACCGAATAGATCGGGCTCGTAATGGATAATTACAGTTTTGCCGAATTTATTGCAGATTTGTAACAGCAATTTCCAGTCAGCAAGATATTTATTCATCACTTCACTATCATTTAAATTGGCGAAAGCTGGATCCTGGTAACGGTTTTTGGCGGGAACAATGTTGTAGTAAGTAAAAACCGGAATCTTACCCATGTTATCGGTTTTTTCCAAAAACTTTTTGGCAAATTCGCCGGTAGGGGAGTTCCAGGAAGCCCAGCCGCCTGTAAATATATCGTCAGCTAAATATTGATACTGATAGTCACTTTCTTTTATGTAATTAGCACTTTGCGTATAGTCTCCGTTTGTACCAAAAGCAACCCGTTTTGGCAGCGCCACAAGTGCTTTCGGCCAAGTATTAGATGGTGACTCGTTTCCGGTAGGTTTTCCATTACCGGTGTTAGAGCCGCCAGTTTCCGTACTTATCGCAGGACTTTCAGGGGCCTGTAAATCACTTTTCTTGCAACTATAGAGCAGGACAATCAATACCAAAAATACAAGTCGACGCATATACGCTAAATAATTACAATAGCAGCGTTTACGTCAATGTGGTGGTATTAGTTACATTGATGCTATTTTAAAAAATAATGAGGACGCAAATCCTAACTGGCAATACGGTCTAAATAGCTAGCATATAACGAATCCAGTAGGTCTCTTTTTACTGGTTTTGTGATAAAATCATGCACAAACGGATACTTTTTGGCCCTTGCTATGTCTTTTGGATTAACAGATGAAGAAACTATATAAATCCGTACCGATTTTTTTAGCGATTGTTGCAATTTTTCAAACTGTTCCAGGAAATCCCAGCCGCTAAAATCGGGCATATGGAGGTCAAGAAAAATAATATCTGGGATCTCGGTTGTGTGGGTTTTTCCTTACTCAACAGATCGATTATAACCCTTCCGTCCGAAGCGTGGTCGGCATTGTGGAACAATTCGTAACGGTCAAACATTTTTTGCATAATCAGATGTTCTATCTGATTATCATCAATCATCTGGATTGTTCCAAACAAATTGTTCCTTTTTAAAAGTATAGATTTTTGTTAAAATACGCGATTTCGAACTTTAAAGAGTACTTTTATAATTTAAGTGTCAAAAACAAATTATTCCTTTTTGGAAAACTTTGAATGTTGATAAAACAAATTATTCCAAAATAATTTTGAACGCGTTGTTTTTCAGTATTTTACAGTGGTTATTGGTTTATTGGTTGATGTTGTTGCAACCTCAATTAAGGAATTGTTTGAATAACATCCTTTATGCGTACAAAACTCATCTATGGTTTTATCCCTCAGTGCGCTAAATAGATTTCTTCAACAATAGGATATTTAGGGCAACGGGTTCTATAAGTTAGAAAAAACATATTTTTTCAATACAGGCGTTTAGGTGGATATACCGCTGATATTGACCACCCAATTCCGGCGGAATGTGACCAGTGATTCCGCGTCAAATTGACCACCCCATTCCGGGGCAAACTGAC
>NZ_JBSRZI010000018.1:0-73450 GCF_054057495.1 Mucilaginibacter sp. UYNi724
TCAGTTTGCCCCGGAATGGGGTGGTCAATTTGACGCGGAATCACTGGTCACATTCCGCCGGAATTGGGTGGTCAATATCAGCGGTATATCCACATCATATATCATTTCCGCACGCATTTTAGCATAATCCTGTTCAAAAGCTTTTAAAATACCATCAGGAGGTATGAAATTTAACGTGGCCGGCTGGTGGGTATCATAGTCTACACCTGCTTTAAAGATCAGGTGCCTTCGGTGCTCAACGATGGTTTCATAATAGGTACGGTCTGCTAATGCCGCTTTCGCATGTTCAGTATCCATCATCCGCTCCAAGTCATAGAGATGCCGGGACATGCGTTCGTAAATAATGCGGTCAACTGGCCGCAGAAATTCCTCGTGCAACAAAAATATTTTTTCTAAAAAGGTTCTTTTGGGCTCAACAGTAGCTACGGGGAAATTTTCGCCCGACCAGGGAAAGCCGGGCATATATTCACCTAATAAAGACAATATAGGTCGTTCTACCGCCGCTTCATTCAACGAACGGGCGCTTACCTCTAATTTTACGCTATCCGCGATATATGGCAGCGGGTCAAGCAAAGAGCGGTAAGCGATACGCAAAGTTTGCGGATCAGTATCAGGAATAGTAGGGTTGACGGGGTCTGCTGTTACTGTTACAGCACCGTCAGGCACACCCAAATTTGCTAATTCTTTTTCCAGTGCTGCTTTTAAGGCGGTTGAAGTAAAATCACAGGCCACACGCTTCAATTTCTTAACCGCGTTTTTGCTGAGGTCTTCTTCAAACCCGAAGAAACTTCTGTCAACAGCCAAGTCGATATCTTCTGAAAAGCGTTCGATCAATTGCCAGCCTTTACTTAGCGATGTGCCGCCCTTGAAAGACAAATGTGGTGCAAACTTACTTTGGAATACCGCCTTCAATACGAGCGTTACCCACCAGTCCTTTTCAATGACTTTAGTAGACATGCCGCTTTTATTAGCGGCTTGCTGTATAGAGATCAGCCGGTCTTCGTCTGATAAACTAAGCCACTCGACCATTTAAAGGATGTTTTAGTAATTTAACAATAAAGTCGTTGATACGTGCGGGGGCAAGTTTAAGATCGTGATATAAATTATCAGTGGTTTCCTGATGCAACAATTGTTTGATGCGTTCTTCCATATCAGGATTTATCTGGCTGGTATTCATTTCTTCAAGCCCTTGAATCAATAAACTACTGATCGGGCCTCTCATACCGAATTTTTTTGGTGTAACTGGTTTAAATTTAACGCCGCCCTTCCCGATTTTGATCTGCCTTGCCTGACCATCGGTGATATATACCAGCCTTGCAGGGACTTGGGTTGATAAGCCTAATTTATTCAAAGCGTAAGCACCTGCCGGACGGATACGCATGTGTTCATGCGCGGCTACAGCTTCAGCTACTTCTTCCATAGAGGGGTATAGCTTGCCAAAAGTGGGATGTATCTTTGGCAGGAAATAAATGCCGTGAGCCAGCCTTTCTATTTTGCCGTCTTTTGTTAATCTTGATAAAGCCTGCCGGATAGCATCGTCGGTACCCACGCCACGAAAGTCCGCAGGGAATACGATAACACCTGGTTGAAAGGCATTTATTTGGTCTGATATTTCCTGATGAACAGAATTCATGTCACAAATTTATGTAAAAATGTGACAGTTTTATCTTTTTGTTTTTTGTGATCTATATTTAACGTCATTATTATCATCTGGATGAAACCGTGCAGAATACAAAACTCTCAGCAGTGCTGAGAGTTTTGAAACCATAATTTGGGATATAACTGTGAATCAATAATTATGAAACCTTTAACAGGCCTTGCTCGCCAAAGATTTTACTTTCCAATGCCATCATATTATTGCTGATTTTCCTCTTGGTGATCTTAGCATATTTTTGAGTTGACCGCAGATCCTTATGGCCTAACATTTTTCCTACCGTTTCAATTGGTACATCATTTTCAAGGGTAACCGTAGTCGCAAACGTATGTCTTGCCGTGTGCGTGGTGAGTTCCTTTTTAATGCCACAAATATTTGCCACCTCTTTTATATAAGCGTTATATCTAACATTGCTATTAACCGGAAGTAATTTGTTTTCATTCACACAATATTGATGGCTTTTATATTTTTCAATAATCTCCAATGCAATTGGTAATAATGGAACGGTTTCTTCGACCCCGGTTTTTTTTCGATCTTTTGTTATCCAAAGCTTGCCATCTAACCCAGTAAAAATATTAGCAGGTTCAAGATTATATACCGTTTCATAAGCGTAACCAGTAAAGCAACAAAACACATAAACATCCCGCACTTCGGCTAAACGTTCTACAGAAATTTCTTTTTCATACATTCCAACTAACTCGTGCATTTCAAGCGTTTCCCTGTCAGGGTCAATATAAGTGCATTTAAACCCTGAAATAGTATTATGTTTTATCCAGCCTTCATCAATTGCGCGATCAATAATTTGCTTCAACGTTTTTACATATTTCATGGCAGTATTATCACCGATGTTTTCCATTGTTAAATAATGGAAAAAATTTACAGCAAAAGCCATTTCAATATCTTCTAAGGGCATATCCGCCATCTTATATTTCTTTTTAAGGAAGTCCAGTACCTTATCTTTTAAGCGCTCATACCGAGCCAAAGTGCCATTTGTGCCTTTGTTTTTGCTAACCCTTTCTGCAAACTCATCATTGTGAAGCTTAAAAGCCTTCATTAAGGATTTTTGTAAAACCTGTTTAGGCATATAGGCTTCTTTGACCATAGCCGCAGTTACTCTCTTATTAACAGTTACAAGCTGATTATAATGCCTTTCCAATTCCACCCTGGTTTTGGCAACATAGCTATTAATAAGTTTATAATCTGGACAGTTCATTCCAGCTATAGCAGCCTTTTCATCCCACGCGTCAGGGTGTATTTTTTTTCCGGAGGAAAAACCGTCACGGTTACCATTAATGGTAATTCTAACCCAAATAGGAACCTGTCCGTCTTTGGAAGCCTTTTGGCGATTCAGCCAAAATAAAATTGATAGATCTTCATTTACTTTCATGAGATTTTTGTTTAAAAAATGAAACCATACGTTTTTAAACTGAAAATCAAACTGATACAATAGACCAGAATAAATTCGGTAACCTAATTTCGGAAAAAGGTATAGGTTACCGAATAGGTTACCGATTACTTGGAATTAGATTGTACTAACTTGCATTGAAATTTTTGAGAAAAGTGGAGAAATGGATTTGAAGAAAGTTGGTTTTTAACTCAAAAACCGCGTTTAAACAAAGAGAGCCCCTTTTTCAAGGGGCTCTCTCGCCAAAAAAAACAGATTCCGATCGATGTTGTATCACGGACTTGTGATCCCGCTGGGATTCGAACCCAGGACCCCAACATTAAAAGTGTTATGCTCTACCAGCTGAGCTACGGAATCATCCTTCTAACATTTTCGGTAGTGTTACCGTTTCCGTTTAAAGTGGTGCAAATATAGGATTAATAGATATACGGCGCAAGCCTAATTTAAATAAATTGTAAAGTTTATAATAAGTGCCTAAAACACACAATTTTAAAATTTAAATATTCCGAGTTTGCCGCGGTCGCCGGCCAATAAAACGAGGTTTCCATGCTTTGCCTTACGGCAAACGTTATAACTGGTGCCATCTATCTTAACCCATGTTTTGCCGCCATCTGCAGTTAGGTTGGTTCCGGGAGTGCCTGTCGACAAAAATTTATTGCTTTTTAAATACTCAACGCACGACTGATAACCCGCCGGCCCGATAACCGGGGTGTTATTTTTAAACTTAGCTTTTGCCCCGGGGATAACGTAGGCTACCGAGTCGGGTAGCTTATCTTTTGAATAATTACCGCCTACAACAATGGTTTGGTGTTTACCAAACGCAACCGAAAATGCGCCACGGCTTGCCACGCCATTAGTTAATGGCAATGCTTTATTAACCCAAACCATATCGCCAATTGGCGACATTAGCATACGGCTGTTACTACCACCGGTTACAATGGCAAGGAAACCCTCAGCTCGTAAGCAGGTGCCGCTGGCTGCGAAGGCTGCCTCATCTTTTAAAGCTGCAGGCGCGTTTTTAACCGGGGCCCAACTGTCGCCTGCATCGTCAGTTTCTAATAACAGGAACTTGCCGTTGATAGGATCGCCTAATACAAAGCCTTTTTTTGAATTGGCAAAATCCATCGCATCTAAAAAGTAGGTGCTGTCTGTTTGTTGAAATTTGGTTTCCCAGTGCCGCCCTCCGTCAACAGTTTTTAAGATATAAGCTGGCGAGCCGGACGCTATCATCACCGCCTCTTTGTCAGAAAATGCTTCGATGTCCCTAAAGTCTGATTTTTCGAAACCTTTAACTTGCTGCCAGGTCCAGTTTGTACCACCATCGGTTGTTAGGCCAACAGTACCTTTAGAGCCGCTCACCCATGCAACTTTATCATCTAAAACAGAAAGGCCCCGAAAGCTTACAGGTTTGTTTTGTTGGATAGGTGTAACGGTTTGGGCTTTGATACTTGCGCAAAACAGCGTAATCAATAACGCCAGTATGATCTTTAATCTCATTATTTTACTCGTTTCCAGATTTCGCTTCGGCCTAATAATGCTATGCCAATAAATCCGCGTATTTTTAAATTGTCGTCGTTTAAGGTCATTTTGCAACTATAGGTTTTGCCGTTTTTGGGGTCATAGATGGTGCCGTCTTCATAAACATTGTCGCCATCAAACACAAAATCCCTTAATAATTCCAGCCCCAACTTAGGGCGAGATTGTAACGCCTTGTCGGGATTTTGGTTATCCAGTTTAGGCTTACCGTTCGCCTCATTCGGAAATTTCATCCAGGTAAGCTTACCATAATATTTAGTGCCTTTTTTAAAGATCTGCACCTGGCCTTCGCCACTTGGGTTGATCCATTTACCTAAAATGGCATCAGCATTTTGCGCAGATGCAGCTAAAGAGCATACTGCTAAAAATAATATCAAACAGGCATTTTTTATCATGAATTTTATAATTGGTACCCGAAGTTACCCTTTGCGCGTGGTTTTACAAAGCAACGCCTTATTTTTTCAAATATTTTAGCCCCGCTGCGTAAAACAATTATATTTGCAACCTCTTGAATGCCCGGATGGCGAAATTGGTAAACGTTGCGGTCTCAGAAGCCGTTGAGAATTGTCTCTTGAGAGTTCGAGTCTCTCTTCGGGCACATACATTTAAGATACGAGATTAGAGATGTGAGGTATGAGAAAACTTGTGTCTCACAATTTTTTTGAAGAGATTTATTGATTTATACGCGTTGGTTTTAAATCTAACAATGGTATCTCAATCAAATGCCCGGGTGGCGAAATTGGCAGACGCACCACCTTGAGGGGGTGGCATTCGTAAGGATGTACGAGTTCGAATCTCGTTCCGGGCACTATACTGCAAAAATCAACTGCTTGTTGGTTTAAATTTGTTTTTATAATACCACTCAACTACGCAAACCCCGTCGCTCCAGGTCAATTCACCATCAGCAGCTACCCGGGCAATCATTACAGATAAATTATGCAAATAGGCAGATTTGACATTGCTATCTAAACCTTGCAGTGTTTTTACAGCGCATTTTATAATTTCTTCTGAATCTGTAAGTTCACCACATTTATCAGCAAGTTTTAAATTTGTTAAGATAACGGGTAATGCTGATCGTAGCGATTGCTTAATCTTATCATCAATATCGCCCGGAATAAGCGTGGTTAAAATATCAGACACGGGCGAATCAACAAATCTTTTTACGTTTTCTGTTACCGTAACTGCAATATGTACAGCCGACCTTATCTCTGACGGGAATTTGTTAAACAGGGATTGGATGGTGCCCCATATTTTCGAAAAGAACGATTTTATACTCATGTTATTGATGTTTTGCAGGTTTTATATCTTCCGTTTCGCGCTGTAAAACCGCAACCTGGCCTTCAAGTACTTTTAGCCGTATCTCGTTTACCCGCGTTTGTGATTGCTGATCGAGCTTTACTTCGTTTATATCGCCCTTAAGGCCAAAATAAGTCGTCATAACTGACGCTACGATACTTGCAGTGCTGACAATTGTGACAATGATATTCTTGATGGTGATGCCTTTTAGCTGGCTATGTTCTATAGATGTCATAATGATAAGAATAATGCGCGCTCCTGTTCGCGCCGTTGGATAAGTGTTTTAGAAACTACTTTTTTACCCGTGTGCGGGTCGGTTATTTTATTCCAGAGCAGGAATTGGTCAGCCGCGCCTTGGTAATCGCCGGCGTTTAGTTTTTTGAACAGGGTGGATGATCTGACAGCGCCTGTACCTACGTTATAGATGAACGAAACTAACGCGTCGAATTGATTTTGGGATAAATGAACCGTAGTGCCTTCATCGACAGCATCGATATAATCCATTAAAGTACTTTTTAATAAACTTTCTGCCTGGGCTGGATCGGCCAATTTATCGCCTTTTTTAACAGCCTTGCCATCAACGTACCTTGTTGAGCCATATCCAATTGTCCACACCCCGGCAATATCCTGGTACGAATTCAACCGCAACCCTTCGAAGTTTTTAATAATGGCAATGCCCCGTTTACTTAATGCTCTCATCTTGTTTAGTATTTAGAGGTTGATATTGTTTAACTACAAATTGAGCAACGATGGTAATGGTAGTACCTACCGAGATCATTATTGTGGTGAGTCTTGCTGGTATGCCTGCCACCTGTGTTAACGAAGTACCCAAACCAACCAACCCCAAACCAAATGCCTGGGCGCGTTTAAAAAATTTGGGTGTAGCGCTACTAATGCGCTCCCAAAGCGTGTATGTTTTTTCCATGATATTTATTGTTTTATGGTTGAAGGGAAATGCTTTGTAGGTTTCTTAGTGCGATTTAAATCGTTTTAAACTATGAGTTGGTAGGTTTATATTTGTTGGAAGGCTTATAACTATTGGATTTAGTAGTTGGATTCTAATTGGCGTTTCCCTTAATACGCCAATTTATTATATTATTTATTGAATTTTAAAAGTTCAAATATTCGCCTGCCTAATTCAATTTGTGAGTTAGCAAGAAGGTGATAACCCTCTCCAAGGGTATCGAAAGTCAAACCGTCACTATCAACCAAATTATAATTAGTTATCACTGCGCTGTTCTGTATTTTGGCTTGCCTGATGCGGTCATAGTAATCTGGTATTCCGCCACGCCGACTAATGAGTACAGAATATATTTTAAGGTTAGGTAAACTCATGTCAGTTTTAAACTGGTTTAAAAGAGCATATTCATTGGCTCTATATTGCACAGTAGACTGATTTTGAAACGCATCTTCTTCGCCTTGGTACCAAATAAAACCGCTTATAGTAGGTTTAAGACCTAAAATCGTTAATTTACTCATTGCAGTATTCACACAATCCTTTAATCCTTGAAAAAGGCTATTGGTTGTACCTGTGGCAATATTCCAGTTTGGGTTAGCGTTTTGTGATAGAGCAGTACCGCCCCATGCATATTTAATGATATAAATATTTTCATTCGTAAACTGCTGGTATAATCTTCCCATGCTAAGATCAGGCCCTACATTCAGAGAATTACTATCATTTACAATTGAAAAATTAGAATGACTTACTAATTGCTGATATTGAAAAATCCTATTAACCCCTGCTAACGCGCCAACATAGTTGGATGGCAAGGTCTCTAAAGCATATTGTTCACCACCTGCGTTACTCTGCCCTGCTACAATGATAACTTTGGTATCAAGAATGCTTGAATTGTTATCTCCATTTGCAAGATGTGATTGCGAAGTACTTCCAAAAAAATTGATCATAATTAGTTATTTGGTACCCAATTCACAGTTACCGATGCTGCCACAGTTATGTCGTGATAGTAGGCGGTGTTTGATTTTGCCTTAATCAATATTTTTTTATTGGTCTGATCTAATTCTATAAACGCACTCCAATCTGTTGCACCTGCTGATTTTTGCGATGCTGAAATTGTTGCACCAGTTCCATTTGTAAATGAAAGTGTGCCTGCACCATAATGATCTGCCACAACACCCGCAGTCATTATAAAAAAGGCATTGTCATAATAAGTGTAAGATCCGCTACTTGATGAGAGCCCAGTTGTAATTTCAAACACATAATACCCTCCTCCATATCCATTGTCTGTTAAAAAACTAAAAATTGTAATTGCATCTGTACTACCAGTTACTATAGTACCTTTCAATTGGTGTTTTTCAGAATAGAACCCATGTTGTATACCTATTGCAGGCTTTGATAATGATGAAGTCGCATCTATTCTTAGCATTTCGTTATAATCATTTGACACTGAGCCTATTCTGAGCTTGTTTAAGGAGCGATTACCATAAAAATCAGCTTTGAACATGATATCTGAACCAGTGCCACCTATAAGCTGAAAACCACCACCAACATCACTTGTGTCTATAGTTGGAGTATTAGTTACCGCATCCCTATAAAGCGTCATACCCAAACGTAACTTAAAATACTCTTTGCCATTGTTGTCTATAGCGTACCTAATTACATCTGTTTCAGATGCAGTAGTGGGGTCAACGTTAACAACTCTAAAGTGGTCGTAAAAAGGAAAAACCGTTCTACCATCCAACCTGTTTTTAATTAAAAAACCTGTTAATCCAGTAAGGTCAGCGAGCGCTTTTAAATCTGTATCAAATCGCCAACCTGTAGAACTGCCTGAATTAGAAGTGTCGTTAGTCCTAACCTTAGTCTTAAACCAGTTTGCTATATAATCAAAGGCACCGCCTATACCACTCCTATCTAAAAAGGTTGTTACATTCAATCCCGTATCGTCACCAAATTTGAAACCATCGGATCCTTTTAAATCACCTAACGCATCCCGGAATACAACCTGGCCGTTACTAACCGAATTTGCAGAAACCGAGTTTGCTATTTTTACCACACCATTGGCATCTATTTTTATATCCCCGGATGGTGTTACGGCTTTCGCTTTGTTTGTGGCATCGCCGATTGGAATTTTCCCGCTGGCTAAGTCGCCACCAATTAGCGCGCCACCGCCACCTCCCGAAGTGCCACCCTCAAAACTTATGGTTACCCTAACCTCAGTCGCAGAAACATAATTGAAATAGAGGTAATTGGTTTTGGTGTTGTCTACCGCGCCGCTAAGCACTTTAAAGGCACTACTAAAGGTTATAGTGTGCGTGCTGTTGCCAACTATTTTGGCCGAAATTGTTTTGCCTAACACATTGCCCGATGGCGCCAGCGTAAATGCGATATTAGCGGTTTGTGAAACCGCCATATATGCATCGTTATTGAAGATCAATTCAGGATTGAAATCTATTTCAATAGCTTCTGTACCACCGCTACCACCGCCAGCAGGGCCGGCGGGGCCTGTCGCGCCGTTTGCACCCGTCGCACCAATCGGCCCGGCGGGGCCGGTTACGCCTGTTGGGCCGGCCGGGCCTTGCGGGCCTGTTTCGCCCGTTTCGCCCGGTTGGCCTATTATGGCCACGCCGCTTCCCCAGTTGCCTGCTGTTTTAGGCCCGAATAGCTGGTAGGCATTGGTATTGATATAAAAATCGCCATCAGCCCCGGTGGCGGAGTTTGATGGATTGGACGTTCCGTTTAGGATCGTTCTACCATCAATTCCCGGAATCCCAATGCCGCCCGATTCGCCTCGTGCGCCTTGCGGGCCGGTTTGCATGGAAAACACCAGCGACCAGCTACCTGCGGCTTTATAGTAAAATATCCCCGTGCCGGTATCAATGTAGGTGTCGTAATTGTTACCGATGGCTGTGCCGGGCGCGCCAGATCCGTATAAAACGGTTCCGTCTTTAGCACCGTTGGCCGATGGTAATGTGTATTTTACCAACCAGGTGCCTGATACTTTTTGTGCAAATGAATTAGCAGCGGTGTTTATAAAAAGGTCGCCGTTTTTACCGGTGTTGTTTTGGGGGAGGGTGTTGCCAAAAGATACTGCTGCGCCACTGCTAATGCCCGAACTAACAAAATCTAACAGCGTGTTAAAGTTAAATTGGTAGTCGGTGCCGTTGTGTACCACAACAGATGTATCCGCTGCGGTAACAGCATTGAGTATGGGTAATTCGCTTATTTTTTTATCTGCTGCCATTAGTTTAAAAATTCGGTGATTAAGTGATCGGTGCCGAAATTATCAGCAGGGAAATTGAAATTTGTTTTGTCTACAGCGCGGATGCGCGGACCGGCTTGCCTGCTGCTTTTGTTGCGATGATTGTAATGCCATACCGGGAAGTCATCCCTGTGATCCATTAAGAATCTTTCGGTTTCGTTAGCGTAGGCGTTAGCGTTGCTGCGTTGCTGCTGTACCAGTTTTACCACATCCTTTTGTGCCAAAGCATCGGCATTGTCGTAGCGTTTGGTTACCGGGCCGGTGGCGGTATAGTGCACCGAGTCAACCTCTATGAAACGCGCGAAAGCGAAGTAGGCCAGCACCGGTTGCAGCCCCTGGTGTAGTACAATGTGGCCGTCGTCATCCAGGTATTCACAACCGTTTAGCAGGTCTTTGTAGTGCTGTGGGGCGTCTTCCTTAAGGTTGCCGTCGGCGTCCAGTTGCTTTATTAGGTCATAATATAAGATGTAACCTAAAAATGGTTTCAGGTCCAGTTCCTGAGCTTTTTGGATAAATACCTTTATCCGTTCGGGTTTTATGTTCGCGGCAATATCCTGGTATCGCTGCAAAGTTTCGGTGGTTATTAAATTTAACATGCAATGGTTCTCCTGTCCCCGCCAGCCGGCGGAGAATTTTTTAAATTCTTTATGATCTTGTTTCGTTTATTTCGCCGGCTGGCGTGTTAGGCGCACATGGCTTCGGCTTCTTCCTGTTTTAACCCGTAGGCATACACCAGGGCCGCTATTTTACTTTCGGCAGGTATGGCAGATTGCAGGAGCTGGTTGATACTTGCGCCGGCTTTAATGCCAATCACATCGTCAGCAACCGATGCCGGGATAGGTATAATAGTCCAGTTTGCGGATGTATTTACATCGGTATAAAAGTTACTGAACAAATCCTCCAGTGTCTCGCTTAGTTCCAACCTGTCGGCCGCGGTATTGTCATTAAATTCGCGGATGGCTTCTTTCTTTTCGCCGCCGTTGCTTAAGCCGGATGATTTTTCGGCATTGATGAGTTCCTTTGGGACCGAAAAGCCTTTGATGATGCGCGCCTCTACAGATCGCTCCGTGGTTTCAAAAAGCTTATCGTTGTTTTGGATGGCGTAGGGTTGAAAGTCGGGCTTCGCGCTTTCATCCTCATATTCTATCACGAGGATATCCGTATCTACGAGGGCCCGCAATACACCTGCCCAGCGAGGCATCCTCAAAACCATTGCCTGCAATAAATTTGGCCCGCTTGTTCCAGCAATCTTTGGCGGTAGGCGATTGGCCAACCAACTCCAGCATACGTTGCGGATAGGCGTTATCCATATCGTAGTTTAATATGCCGAAGGTTTGGTTTGGCCTTACCATTATGCGCCGTTCTATTTGTGGTAAGTAGGTTTTCATCGTAATTAGTGAGTTATTGATTTAGTGATTGGAGCGCCAATTAAACGTCTGGCCCGTCGCTTGCGCGGCTTTTCTTCTTCCGGACTTTCGATAAACAACCCCGCTATATGCGGATATCGCTGCAAGTACCATTCAGCCTCCTCGTCGGTAAGGTTATCGCTGCTGTGTACCGCTGCCGAACCGGGGGCAAACTGGTGCCTGCCTGGTTTTAAAATGTATTTTTTCATGGTAATTGGTTCGTGGTTAATAGATCATTCGCTTTATGAATGGTTAATAATCCATTACTTCGGATTATTAACCATTTGCTATTAAATTAACCTACCAGTTCTTCCAGCGCGGCAATGGTGCTGGCATAAGTAGCTGAGCCGGTTATCGGCGGGATAGATACCGCGCGTGGAGGATACGGCTCTTTCAACTTATCGGGGTTGGTCAATTTGATCTTGTAACCACCATCTAAAGTTTCGTCGGCTGCATTGCGCTCAGCCTCGGTTACTATCAGGCCGTTTACCGCGCCAAATAGCTCCACGGCCGAGTCGCCATCCTTGTGGTTGTTGATCGCAATGGCGCGCACACGGCCATAGCCCATAGCCCATAGCCATTATCTGCGTTTTAACATCGGTAGATAAACCCGCGATGTTGAAATCTATCTCCTCTGTATAGCGTGGGCCCACTTGTGTTTTGGCCAGCTTGCTCATGGTGTTGAAGCTGTTATTGGTGCCCTCGAATTTGTAAACCTTTGCTGTACCTACCGCGGTAATATCTTTAATAATAAGCGGGTTTAAGGTGTCGTACGTCAGCACGAAATCGTCCTGGTTAAAAATGTACACTACATCTTCGATACCCGAAGTAATTGGCTCGGCCGAGCCCAGGCTAAAGCCCGCGTTTATTTTATTGTAAATTGACATGTTGATTATTTAGTAATTTATTGAATTAGTGATTTTAAATAGTATCAAGTAGTTAGTATCAGGTATCTTTAATCTGATACTATGTCTCGATACTTGATACTAAACACCTGATACCGGGTACTACGCGCCCAGGTAAAACAGCTCGTTAGCGAATTTGAAGTTTACGGCCGCCTTCATGCGGGCTTTCATACGCACCACGTTATCGTTGGTGTAGGGCTTCATGTAAACGGTTGATAGTTCTGAGGCATCGCCCAAAAGATCCACACCAAGGAACAGGTTTGACGAGCGTGCACCTAATATGGTGTTGGCCTGCCAGTGGTTCATCAGTTGCAACGGTACGCCCAGGTAATCCATTTTCTTAGGATCGGTAAAGGCGTTTAATACGTTTACCGCTTTATCTGCCTGTGCCTGTGCATAGGCATAACCAACATGTAACGGGATCTGTAGGTTAAAGTCTTCCTGGCTGCGGTCTGCCGGGTCAAGCTGGGCGTAGATACCGGTTAGTACACCTAACACATTGCTTGCGTTAATGTAGCTGGCGGTTGCAGTTGATGCGCTGCCGCTAAACGTTGCCGCCTTGCGGGTGTTTATCTCGTTGTAGTTGCGCACCAGTTTAAAGGTAGTTGCGCTTAATACCTGGATAAAGTAGGATTGCCCCGCAACATCAATACCCGCGCCGCCGTTGGTGGTATCTTTTATAACGCCGGTTACCGCTGTTATGGTAACCACATCGCCATCGCGCAGGGTTGCGGTGCTGCTTACGGTTACTAAACCTAAGCCACTGACAGCGGTTACCGCCAAAGAGGTATCTGATTTGCCCAGGCCTACTTTGTACACGCCGCTTGCTGCCGCTATAGATGGCAATAAGCCCGTAAATGGTGCGGTGAACGCAGCTTCTTTAGTAGAGCCTTTGCCCAGCCAGTACAAGCGCTCGTTAGCTATTTGTATTTTGGTTAGGTAGCGTTGCACCATAAAGTCGCTCAGGTCAACCACGCCTTCGTAATCAAGGAAGGCGCCGGGTTTTAGCTGCTGGCTTTCCCATGATTGTACCAGCTTGTCCCATTGTTCCGCTGCCATTGCGGAACTCGAAGATCCTGTCGGTTTTATTATAGCCTTTTACAAGGCGTTTCAGAATGTCCGACTCATCGTAAATTTCCTGTGCATCGCGCAGCGCGCCCGATTTTAAATTGGGGATATCCTGCCCAACCACGGTGATGATCTGTTTTTCGGCTTGTACCGCCAGGCAAAAAAGCACCTGTTCTATCGCGTAGGTTTTGCCCGAACTGGTGCCGCCCTGGTTTATAACCACGTGGGCGGTAGCCCCGTAATTATGTTGGAATAGGGTAGACGTTTTCATTTATAGGTAATGTTAATGAATGGGCCTTTGGGAAGCCCGCGTATGGTTGGGGAGAAGAGGTATTGATTGCGTTTGTTTAAAAAAGAAAGACGCTAATTAAGCAAAACTTCTTTTTCCGCCGACGCCAGTTTGAAGCCGGAATTGACAACCTCTATCTTCATTGTTTTGGGAATCTCTGCTAATAATGTACCATCCGGTTTTTCGGCCCAGCCAAGGCTTTTCAACATAAAAATAGCACCCGTTGCAGATTGGTAATGCAATTTCTTTTCATACTCGGCCTCGATCCTTAAACGCGCCCTTTTTACATGGTTGGCAAATTCGCCGGTATGTTCGTAGGCCTCAAATTCGTTGCGACTGTTAAACCCAAGAAAAAGCGCCAGGCCCGATAGGGTGGGCGGTTCTGGCTCAACATCCCAAATCTTTTGGTAGGCAAGTTTGGTTTTGTCTTTGGAGGCCGCTTCGGGCAATAACTCCATGTGGAACTTGCCTTTTATAGATTCGAAATACCGGTTGATGCGCATGGTGTAACCACGGGCCGAATTGACACGTTTCATGATGTAAGCTTGTTTATGTATATAATGCCGATTGGCATTTGGTATATACAAAGATAACACTATTTCTTTAAATATACAATAAAATAAAGAAATATCTTTATACGTATTCTTTAGATTTTTATTTAAGGCTGTGTGCGGGTGTGCATTAAACTGAACAAAGTCTTCAGGACAATATCGCGGTAGATTATGGCTTTGGTAAGCAGGTTTATAAGGGGTTTTTGTAACCATTAAAGAAATAATTTAAACTTTTGCTAACGTTTGATATCCAACCATATATCCTTTAAAATAAATGATGAAATTTTGATGAAATTAGCCAACCTTTGGCATGTTTAATGCGTATACTCACTAAAGTTAAAAAGTGTTAAATAATTGCACTGAAACTATAGAAAACGCATAATTGCAAATATTTTTTATTTAGCTTTAACGCATCTATTAACCTATGGACTTAAAACGGTTTACTAATTGGTACTTTTCGCTTGTGTTGCTCCTTTCGGTGCTGCTTGTGTCGTGCCAAAAAGATTCCGGCGACCAACAGGTAGAGCAGAAGCAAATAGCCGTTGCTGCCGACAGCGTTATCAACGCAGCCTCGCCGGATAATTTCCTGGCAACCGAGGGTACGCTAACCATCACCATGCAAGATAGTGTTTACACATTTGATGCCGAAAAAGATTCGGTAGCGTTTGTGAACATGAACGTTGGTGAGAACAGGTATTTCGGAATTACAGCTATTAACAAGGCACATACCATGAGCTTCGGCGTAAGCTCTAAAGGCGCCGCTGCCGATAGCCTTACCAAGCCCGTTGCGGGCGGCCAGTTGCTAATGATGGCCGATGTGATCCACACCAAACAATTTACCCTTACCCAATACGCCGAGCCCGGCGATGCAGGTAAAATTAACCTTGACCAATACCGCCAAAAAGATGTGCTTGCAAAGGGTAGTTTTTTTACGTTCCTTTCTAAGGATGACGAGCCTAACTCGTCTCTTTACAGGGTAGAGGGCACCTTTGATCTGAAGCTTAAAAAGCGGTAATGCCATCCTCGTGTCGTAATGACACCTTATTGTAAAAAACAACTTACAAGCCTGCCATTTTGCCCCGCGTTAGCTGAAAATCGCCCTTTTTTACCTATCTTTACAGAAAAACAAAAGGAGATTAATGAAAGTATTTATTGGAGGCCTTCCGTTAGAAGTAAGTGAGGCCGAACTTAATGCGGTTTTTGGTGATTTTGGGCCGGTTAAGAGCCTAAGGATCGTTAAAGATCGTGAAACAAAAGAAAGCAGGGGCTTTGGATTTGTGGAGATGGTAAATGAGGATGAAGCTAAAGAAGCTATCCGCTGCATGAACGGCCAGAGCTATTATGGTAAACGTATAACAGTTAACATCGCTGAGGACAAAGGTCCGGGTTTTGGTGGTGGTGCTGGTGGTAACAGAGGTGGCTTTAGCCGCAACTAACCCCTAATATTTTCTTTGAAAATAAGATGAGTCCCGCAATGCCGGGACTTTTTTTATGCCCGGAATTTTTAAGTATGCTCAGCATTTTTTACTTTTGACTATTATGAAGGTTGGCGATAAAGTGATATGTATTAACGATAAAATTGATCCTGAAAAGAACGAGGAGATCCGCCGCGATTTCGAGATCTGGATCACCCGGGATAAGGAATATACCATCCGCGAAATACTTGATAATAACAACATCGTAACCGGCGTACTGCTTGATGAGGTACACAACTTTCCCAAATTTTTTAACCTCATCAACCGTTTCCAGGAACCTGCCTTCGCCATCTGGCGTTTCCGCAAACTCAACTACGCTACCAAACCTGCCGAAGAAGTAAGCGAAGTAGAGGAGTTGGTAGGGGTTGATGAAAAGCAAGAAGAGTTGGTTAAGACCAAGTAATTAAACTTCCCACTTTAATTTATTAATACTTATTGGTGCCAACTGTGCCTCCCCGGGGGTCATTGCTGAGCGTTAGCGTGGCAATTCGATCGAATAATCGTGGATTAGTTCTCCGTTAGGTAGGGGCTGTGGGTTACCATTTGGCCTGTGGATGTTCATTTTCTTTGCCTTAGCCGCAAAGAAAACGAACCAAAAGAAAAGGCCAAGTCAAAGCGACGCTTCCGCCCGCCCTGCCGGTTCTTAACGCTTTCTCGCCGCATGCGCGGACTTCGACGCTAAACCGACATTCCCGCCATACTCCCGGCCCGCCCGCTTTGACGTTTGGGCCACCGCTTTTAATAAAGAGCACTAAGAAAACCCCTTAATTCTAAAAATTCCGGTTCAGACAAACGAACGGACCGGTAGTTTTCTTAATGCGGCATTAGCGTGTTGTCGGATAGCACAGGCATTGCTTTACCACACCCTTTAACAGCGACACGGTACAGCCGCGTGTTTTTTCTTTGGTTCGTTTCTTTTTTGCGACAAAAAAGAAATGAACATCCACAGGCGCTAAGACGTAGAACTACCATTCCTAATGAAACACTAAAATACAACAGCCCATCATATCATATTTATGCTATAAATGCCATTTGGCATAATATCTACCAGCCTTTATCGATTGCCGCCTCTGTTTCTACCAACTGCGTTAATATAGCTTTTAGCATCGCTTCGCGGGCCCATTGTTGTTCTACCAAGGTAGCGTCCTGCTGGTACCAGGTAATGGCCTCGTTGATCTGTACGCGGGTTTTGTAAACAAACTGTTTGTTGGGGTGCACACGCTGGCCCTCGTAACTGTTCAGGTTTTCGGTAGTGATCACCTTGGCAAAGTTTTTCAGGCTGATATCCAGCTGCAGGCATTCATCCAGCGAGTTCTTGAAATCCTGCTTATCCTCCAGCCATAGGGTTAGGTGATCGTCGGTAAGGTCGTGGTCTGCAATGCAGATACGGCTGTAGTTGTAATCTACCGTGATGATGAGCCACCACAGCTGGTTTTTGATTTTTTGTGCGATTTTTATCATGATTATTTAGTTAGTTTCCCAATAGCTATCGGGATATTGATTAGTTTATGGTTAGAGATTATGGTTCATAGATAGAGCTGAGGTATTTAACTTTTCGCCTTTAACCTTTAACCTCCAAAAAAGGAGGTACCCATCCGGGGATATACTGCTGTATGGCGGCTATCTCCGCGCGGTATTTGTTGCAGGCGGTTTGGTAGCCCTTGTAGCGTTGAGTTATTTCATCGTTGATAAGGGTGGTTGTCCCGTTCTTTTTTTTAGTGCGCAGGGCGCAGTAGGCTACATGCATGGGTTATATATAATTTAGCTTATTTATTGTTGATCTTTAAAGTCCCCCTAACGGCGGAGACTTAGAGGGGTTAATAAAGTATATTCTTTAAGTTCTGTATGCATAATATTTGGATTGTTGATTTTTAGTTTTAAATTAGCAATTATCGAACGAACAAATATAAAGAAATATCTTTAATTATTTAAAGAAATATCTGTAATTATTTTTTATTGCTATGGATGACCTGTCAAAACCGAATAAAATAAAAACAGTAAGGCCTGAAACACTGGAGTTTATTATCCTGTACAACCAGTTGCGTGGTCGCGCTTTTAATAACAATAGCGAGCTGGCCGATGCCCTTGGTTTTAATTCGGCGAGTTCTATTACCGAGATCATCAAGAGCCGCCAAAACATCGACCCCGAAAAACTAAAGACCTTTAAAGAGAAATATGCGGAACACCTTGGCGGCGCGAAAAGGAACGCGGATAAACCCGCGGCCATGCATCGCGAAGAAGGCATCCCCATGTATGATATTATTGCTACGGCGTCGGGCGTGGAGGTGTATAACGATATAAACGATTCGCAATCGGTAGGCCGCATGAATTTCCCCGGGATAGAAGAATGCGATTTCGCCCTGCCGGTTTGGGGCCACTCGATGTACCCATACCTGGAGAATGGCTGCTGGGTTGCCCTCAAAACTATCAACGATAAAAAGATATTGCCAGGCGAAGTGTATTATATTGAATGGGGCGATTACCGCATGTACAAACGCCTGCTGGCCAGCGATAACCCCGAAGAAGTGATAGCGCACTCAGACAACGTAACAGAAATGGTTGCCGGCCGTTTAAAATATGCCCCGTTCCCCATCCGCATAGATGAAATTAAAAAACTATGCCTGGTGAAGGATATCCATAAAAAGCATAACCATTAGTGGATGTGCGGATATGCAGATGTGCGGATATGCAGATGTGCAGATGTGCAGATGAAAAGTCCGCAGTCCAAAAATAAAATAAAAAATCATGTCATTTCGAACGAGCGATAGCGAGGAGAAAACTTCTACGTGTGCATGTCGAAATTTGCAGGATGTTGAAATTTGTTACATGAGCATCAAAAAAAAATCCGGAATCTAAAATCGTAATTCTAAAATCAAAATGATTCGCCTTGCTACCCTAACCGATATTCCCGCCATCATGCTTGTTATAGCCGAAGTTGTGCCTATTATGCGTGCGGCCGGCAATTTCCAGTGGGACGATAAATACCCCAACCCACAAATTTTTGAGGATGATATTAACGCCGGCCAGCTTTGGGTGGCAGATGAAAATGGCGAAATTGCAGGCTTAACCGCCGTCACTACCGAGCAATATCCCGAGTACGCGCAGGTTGGCTTGGATATTACTGAAGAAGCGATTGTAACCCACCGGCTGGCGGTTAGTCCGCGGTTTAGGGGCAGGGGCTTAGCCGCCGATCTTCTTTACCAGGCCGAGGTTGTGGCGCTTGCCCGTGGCATCCACACTTTACGCATAGATACTAACTCGCAAAACCATGCTACGCAGCAGCTTTTCCCAAAATTGGGGTACTGTTTAAAAGGCGAAATAACGTTAGAATTTAGGCCGGGCCTCAGCTTTGTATGTTTCGAAAAACGGCTGGATTAACCCGCTTACTCAAAAAACAAACTGAATGTAAACGTGTGCAGCGATAACTTGCTGATAGGCGAAGCAAATGGCGTATTATCGGCAACCAATATATTGCCAATACTATTGGTCAATTTTATCTCTGGTGACAGCTTAAAATATTCAAAGTAAATATCAAACCCAAAGCCCGCCTCGTACGATGGATATCCGCGCACGTTGCGCAAAAGGCGCTCGGTAGGGGCGGTGTTGGGCTGGTCCTTTTTTGAGCCTATGGCGCCCGAATATTTTATCCCGCCTATTAAATAAGCGCGGGCGTTCCCTAACCTGTCCGATTTTAATTTCAACTGTAGCGGGAAATCAACCGTGGTGGTTTGCACGGGCTTGTCCACATCCTGGGCTGGGTCCACATAATTATAGGTAACGGACCTGTCCGAAAATACCAGCGACGGGGTAATCCTGGCCTCCAGGTGTTCCGTTAGGCGGTAGCGGGTCAAAAAACCAACCGCGAAACCGGGCGTACTTTTAGAACTGATGGCATTTAGCGGCGTGCTTACGTTCGCGCCCGTTTCCGGGTCTACAAAAGGCGTTTGCCAGTTGGGTTGTTTAATTATTTTGAAACTGTTTGATACGTACGAGAAGGAAAAGCCAAAACTCAGGTCGTTTTGGTCGGCGCCGCCACCCCATGCCTGCGCCCGCAGCAAATTGCTGCAGCCTATGAGCATTATGGTGATGAAGAGGCGGGTTTTGATCATTTAGTACCGGTGTAAATGGAACAGATACCAAACGCCAAAGGGCGCTGTTTGGTATTTTTAAAGCCTGCTTTTTGCATCAGCGTAGTAAACGCTTCACCATCCGGAAAAGCCGCAACAGACTCCGGCAGGTAGGTGTATGCCCTGGCATCTTTAGAAAATAGCTTGCCAATACCCGGCGTTACGTAGTTAAAGTAAAACGCGTAAAGCTGTTTTATCGGAAAGCCTTTTGGTTTCGAAAACTCCAGCACCACCGCCTTGCCACCCGGTTTTAATACCCGGTGAATATCGGCCAGTCCGGTTTCTAAATTTTCAAAATTACGCACGCCATAAGCCACTGTAACCGCGTCAAATTCATCAGCCTCAAAGGGCAACTTTTCCGAATCGCCCAGTTTAACCTCAAACTTATCGCCAAGGCGGCGTTTAGCAATTTTTTGGTCGGCAATATCCAGCATCCCGCGCGAAATATCCACACCAATAATTTTCTTAGGCTTCAGGATCTTTAGTGCCTCAAACGCGAAATCGCCGGTGCCGGTAGCCACATCCAGTATCAGTTGGGGCTTATCGTTCTTCAACTCGTTGATCGCCTTTTTGCGCCAGATGATATCTATCCCCAGCGACATAAAATGGTTCAAAAAATCGTAAGTTTTAGAAATGTTGTTAAACATATCGGCCACCTGCTCTTTTTTGGTGCCTTGCTGGTTTTGGTATGGTGTTACAGTTTTGCTCATTGTGTGTAGCGGCAAAGATAAGTATTGGAGTTCATAGTTCATGGGTTATAGTTGATGGTTAAGGTGCGGGGGGTGGGAAGGCGGGAGCGGACTTTGAACTTTCTACTTTGAACTTTACACTAACCATGGCGTTGCCTGCGGCCCGGGCTTTCCGTTGCAACTCCTCATTACAGGCTGCTGATAGAAGCAGCCCTGCATTTCCGGGGTTTTTACTGCAGTCCCTAACGCGATTGCATTTGATATAGGATAAAATTATTTCCCCACTATTTTTTTCCGGTGTACAATTCCCCAGTCCGAAAGATTGTTGATGATGGTTTGCAGCGTATCCCCATGTTCCGTAAGTTCATATTGTACAGTTATGGGTTGCGTATCTAAAACGGTTCGTTTTATCAACTGGTTTATTTCCAATTCCTTTAATTCTTTGCTTAACATTCTGTTAGAAATTCCACTAACATCATTCAAAATATCCGAAAACCGCCTTTTGCCGTAACAGCAAATGGATGATATGATGGAGATCTTCCATTTCCCGTTCAGTACGTCCATTGAATCCCTTACGGATCTCATTTTTTTCTTGAGCTCCTCCTGATAATTTGCTATCTGTTGCATAATAATGTTACTTTGTTACACCTGTGTTACTGTTACTTTTCGGTATAAAGTTACTAAAAGTAACTTATGTAACCTACCTTTGTTGTACAAATATTAAGTAATAGAAATAATGAGTAACTTAAAAAACAAAGTAGCGATCATAACAGGTGCATCAAAAGGAATAGGTGCAGCCATCGCAAAACACTTCGCGGCGGCAGGCGCTAAGGTTGTGGTAAATTATGCCACCAGTAAAGACGGAGCGGATAAAGTAGTTAAAGCCATAACCGATAACGGGGGCACAGCCATCGCGGTACAGGCGGATGTATCTAACGAGGCCGATGTAACCAGGTTGTTTGAGGAAACGAAACAAGCTTTTGGCACGTTGGATGTTTTGGTAAACAACGCGGTTTACCAGCAATTCCTCCCTATCGAACAGGCATCGGGAGATGCTTTTCATCAGCATTTTAACGTAAATGTTTTGGGCCCGGTACTTACTATCCAGGCATCGTTAAAGCTTTTTGGCGACAAGGGCGGTAATATCATCAATATCAGTTCGGGTGCAAGCAAATCGCCGATGGCGGGAGTCTCTCTGTACTCTGCAAGTAAAGCGGCGTTAGATGCCATAACTATTTCTTTATCGAAAGAGCTGGGTGTAAAAAACATCCGCATCAATTCTATTTTGCCGGGCGCTACAGAAACAGAAGGAGCGACCAGCGCGGGCGTTACTGCCGGCAGCGAGTATGAAAAAATGTTTATTGCCAACACCCCGCTTGGCCGTAGGGGCCAGCCTGAGGATATCGCGAAAGCTGCTGTTTTTCTTGCATCTGATGATGCAGCCTGGATCACGGGCGAGCAAATTTCCGTTTCGGGTGGTATGTATGGTTTTTAAACATTAACAAAAGAACGAGGAATAAAATCAAAAAATCTATTTTTGATTTTATTCCTTAGATACTTGTACGATGTCCAATTTTGAAGCGCTGTTCGATTACGTTCAAACATTATCCGGCAAAATGCTTTCACTGGATGAGAAGCAGGTGTTTATGGCACATTTCAAACCCAAAAAACTCCGGAAGCGGCAATATTTTTTACAGGAAGGGGATGTTTGTAAATACACCGGCTTTATTGTGAAAGGGTCTGCCAGGACATTCACGGTAGATGAAAAAGGGCATGAGCATATTCTTAAATTAAGTGTCGAAAACTGGTGGCTGGCCGATTTTGAAAGCTATTACCAGTTAACGCCAAGCCGCTTTAATATCGAAGCGCTGGAGGACCTGGAGCTGCTGCAAATAACGAATGCGCAGGCAGAGGAGTTTATAAAACCGATCCCTGCTTTTTCGGCCATGCAGAACGTGATCAGTCAAAATAACACTATTGCAGCCCAAAAAAGGATGCAATCTGCTATCAGCAACTCGGCCGAAGGACGTTACCAGGAACTGGTTAATGATTATCCTCATTTTCTACAGCGGTTCCCGCAAAACATGATCGCTTCTTACCTGGGTTTATCCCCCGAAACTTTGAGCAGGCTAAGGAAAAACGCTTTAAAATAGATTGATTTATATCAAGCGTGTTTTATGATATATGTCAAGGCACAGCCTGTTACAAGGCTGCACCTTTGGATATAAATTAAAACAATATAAATCATGAGTAAATTAAAAAACAAGGTCGCCGTAATTACAGGCGGCAATAGCGGTATTGGATTTGGCATTGCGGAAGCATTTAAAAACGAAGGCGCGGTCGGGGCTATCGTCGGCAGAAATCAGGAAACTTTAGATAGCGCTGCGGCCCGCCTTGGCGATAATTTTATTGCTATAAATGCCGATGTAACTAACCCTGCCGACCTGGAAAGCACGTTTGCAGCGATAGCTGAAAAGTTTGGTAAAATAGATGTGGTTGTGGCCAATGCTGGTGGTGGAGCTGTGGGGACTGTAGCAACTCTTGGTGAAGCCGACTATGACAAGGCAATGGATCTAAACCTGAAAAGTGTTTACTTCACCGTTAATAAAGCGCTGCCCTATATGAATGATGGCGCTTCTATTATTTTGATCGGGTCGAATGCAGCACATCGGGCATATCCGTCATTTGGGCTTTATGGTGCTGCAAAAGCGGCGGTGATCTTTTTTGCAAAGGCGTTTTCTAACGACCTTTTAGATAGAAAGATCAGAACAAATGTAATAACACCGGGTACAACAGATACGCCGGCGTTTGACAAGTTTGTTCCCGCAGAACAAATTGAGGCTTTAAAAACGCACTTCGCAAGTGTAATGCCAATAGGCAGGATTGGGCAACCATCGGATATTGGCAAAACAGCTGTGTTCCTGGCCTCTGACGATTCTTCGTTTATGCTTGGTGCCGAAATCCTTGTTGATGGCGGGATGACCTATTTGTCTAAATAAATAAATCACCGATGGACGGGTTTATTACCTGTGCCATTAATTAATTAAATTAAAAAAAACAAAATGAGTAATTCAGAAAATAAAGCAACGAGCTACGCCATAATCGGCTTTGGCAGTATAGGCAAAGCCCTGGCCAAAGCATTTGCCCGCAAGGGTATTAAAGTATCCGTTGCAACCACACGCAACCCGGAGAGCTTTGCATCAGATGCGGCCGAGATTGGCGCCGGGATCATTCCTGCAACACTGGCGGAAGCCGTGAAGGCGGACGTTATTTTTTTGGCTGTGCATTTCGAGTCGCACCCGGATGTCGCAAAGGCATTGCCCAACTGGCAGGGGAAGATCATCGTTGATGTGACCAATGCCTACGGCGTACCCCCCGAAAAGATGGAAGGACTGCCTTCTGCCCGGTTTGTCGCGCAGGCCTTCACCGGTGGTAAGCTTGTTAAAGGTTTTAACCATTTGATCGCTGCCGTACTAAACCAGGATCCGGCCGTACATGGTGGCCGCAGGGTTGTGTTCCTGGCGAGTGACGATGCCGGCGCGGCAGCAGAGATCAGCGCGCTTGCAGAAGACCTTGGTTTTGCACCAGTAAAACTTGGCGGACTTTCAGAAGGCGGGCTGCTTGTGCAGGCACGCGGAAATAGCTGGGGTCAGCTCATCTTTCAGGACTTGGTCAAATTCGATTGAAGGAAGGCATCATAACGGATGGCGGTATATTTAATGCCTTCTCCGTGAGATGAAAACATCAATAACTACATTACCGGCAATAGGATATGCCCGCGATCATCGTATCTGCGGCATATTCCGTTGCCGGTTTTTTGGTTGATTACGGAAGCTGATAACTTCCCAAAATATCATTCCTTCTACAGGGATAGCCGGCCAATAAAATACCAACCCTAAAACAATTCCCTGACCAATGGCCGTTCCCCCCATGAACCATACCTATCAACTATTCACTCCAACTATGAACTATCAAACAAAAATTATACCTTCACTTTTCTACAAACAACTAAACTATATACCTCACTATTATGAAAGAAAATCCCGAAGCATCCCGCAGGGGCTTTATTAAAAAACTGGCAACTACAGCGGCCGCGGTAACCGCGGGCAGCAGCTTACTGGCTGCCGATAAGCACAGCTTTCATTACCTGAAACAAAAGTATAACCAATATGGCCCTAACGACCAGGTGAACATCGCCCTGATTGGTGCCGGCGGTATGGGTACGCAGGATGCCATTGTTGCCCTACAGGTGCCCGGTGTAAAACTGGTTGCCGTGTGCGACCTGTACGACGGCCGCCTTAAAGAAGCCAAAACCCGTTGGGGCGCGGATATTTATACCACCAAAATTTATAAAGAGATCCTGAACCGCAAAGATATTGACGCGGTTATCATAGCCACGCCGGATCATTGGCACCAGCAAATTTCTGTTGATGCCATGCACGCCGGCAAGCACGTGTATTGCGAAAAACCAATGGTACACTCGGTGGCCGAAGGCCCCGCGGTTATAAAAGCGCAGAAAGAAACCGGGAAGATCTTCCAGGTGGGCAGCCAGGGGGTATCATCATTAGGGAACGAAAAAGCGCACGAACTTTTAAAAAGCGGCGCCATTGGCGAACTTAATTACGCAGAAGGTTTTTGGGCGCGCCGCGCGCCCGTCGAAGTTTGGCAATACCCTATCCCTGAAGATGCATCGGCACAAACGGTAGATTGGGAAACTTACGTATCTAACGTCCAAAAACGCCCGTACGATTCCAAGAGGTTTTTCCGCTGGCGTAACTATACCGATTACGGAACAGGCATGGCTGGCGACTTGTTCGTTCACCTGTTCAGCAGTTTGCACTTCATAACCGGATCTATGGGGCCGAACAAAATTTACGCCTCGGGCGGGTTACGTTACTGGAACGATGGCCGCGAAGTGCCTGATATTTTATTGGGCACGTTTGATTACGGCAAAACGATGGCGCACCCGGCGTTCAACCTTTCGCTGCGCTGTAATTTTGTGGATGGCACCAGCGGCACAACTTACCTTAAACTGGTAGGCAGCGAGGGTTCTATGGATGTTACGTGGGATAGCGTTACCCTTAAACGTAACAAAATGATCGCGTCTGACGATCCCTTCTATATCGAAAAAATGCGCAAGGCGGGCCAGAGCGATGCAGGCCGTAAACATATTCTACCCCCCGAAGAAATTACCTACAACGCCGAAAAAGGCTACCTGGGCGGCCCGTACGATCACATGAATAACTGGATCACGGCCATCCGCACCAACGGCAAAATTACCGAAGATGCCGTCTTCGGTTACCGCGCCGCAGCCCCGGCACTTTTGTGTAACGACAGCTACTATAAAAACACCCCCATGTTTTGGGATCCCGAAAAAATGAAAATGGTGAGTAAATAACTGTAGGCATAATGATCAGATCGAAAATTTTTTGGATAGGCGCGGTTTTGCTTGCTGTTATACCCATCTTACTTATTGACCTGGGCGAATACTATGTGGCCTGGCAAAAAGAGGTACTAGAGCCAATTATTGAGGTTGTGCAAAATTTTAAGGATATTAACAGTGCGCAAAAGGCAGATATTTTAGATACCGTATTTGAAAAAAATCAAAGCTTAATTCAGCTATCTGCTTTAAAGGGTGGTGTTAGCATTGTATTTTTATTGACCGGGATATATTTGTTAAGGCGGTATGCCAAAACTCAAAAACCAACATTTTTAAAACCCGCTTTTACATTTGCAGGGTTGGTGGTTGTATTTATAGCTGCAAAAATATTATTAGCAATGGCTATAAATACCCCAGCCGGTGCAAAATTCATTACGGTTGATGCCGGCGAAACATCCTTTAAAAGCATCATTGGTAAAAATTTTAAAGGCAAGGTAGTTTACGTTGATTTTTGGGGCACTACCTGCGGGCCATGCCTGCTGGAGTTTGCTAATTTTACCCATCCTGTAAAAGACCATTATAAAGCACGTAATGATATTGCATACCTTTATATATCTGGCGGTAACAGGTATTTGTGGAAAAAACAGATCGAAAAATTTCATGTTACCGGGTCGCACCTGTTTTTAGAAGGGGATGAGTATGAAAAACTCTATCGCGACGCATTAAGTGACAACAAAGCAGAGGTTTTAATGCCCCATTATTTGATCATAAATAAACAGGGCAATATTGCGGTTGCCGATGCCGCGCGACCAAGTGATTACTCACTGTTAACTGCCCAATTAGACAGAAACTTGAAATAGTATGTTCTAGGTTAAAAGGCCCCGATCTTCGGGGTCTTTTGCTTTAATAAAACTTGGGTAATGGGTTTAACCTCGTATCCTGGCGTTGGTGCCAGTAGGGGTAAATAGGGTCGCGGTCGCTGGCGGCATCCAGTTTTTTTACCTGGTCGGTAGTAAGGTTCCAGCCAACAGCGGCAAGGTTTTGTTTAAGCTGCTCCTCGTTACGGGCGCCAATAACCACATTGGCAACGGTAGGGCGCTGCAGTAACCAGTTAATGGATACTTGCGCTATAGACTTGCCGGTTTCTTCGGCTACTTCATCCAAGGCATCTACAATGGTATAAAGGCGTTCAAAATCGGTTTCGGGGCCGTGGCTGCCACCCTGGCTGCGGCGGTTATCCTGCGGAATAGGCTGCCCACGGCGGAATTTACCTCCTAATTGGCCGGATGCCAACGGGCTCCAAACAATGGTGCTCACTTTTTGGTCGATACCCAGCGGCATCAGTTCCCATTCAAATTCGCGGTCTAATAACGAATAATACGCCTGGTGCCCAACATATTTTGCCCAGCCATAACGTTCAGATACCGAAAGCGATTTCATTAAATGCCAGCCCGAAAAGTTAGATGCTGCTATATAACGCACCTTTCCGCTACTGATCAGGTCATCTAATGCACGCAGGGTTTCTTCTACCGGGGTGTTGCCGTCAAAGCCATGCATATGGTAAATATCAATATGGTCGGTATTTAAGCGGCGCAGGCTATCCTCTGCCGATTTAACCAGGTGGTATCTTGATGAACCGTAATCATTTGGCCCGTCGCCCATTTTAAAGGTGGCTTTGGTAGATATCAGCACTTTATCGCGCAAGCCTTCCAGCGCCTGTCCTAAAATTTCTTCGGAGATGCCGCCCGAGTAAACGTCGGCCGTATCAAACAGGTTAACCCCTGCATCAAGGCAAAGGTGAATCAGTTTCTTCGCGTCATCAAGCTGGGTATCGCCCCAAGCCTTAAAAAACTCGCCCGAGCCGCCAAATGTGGCCGTGCCAAAGCTAAGTACCGGCACGTGTAAACCCGATCCGCCTAATTGTCTGTATTCCATTGATGTGATGTTATTAAAGTAGATATATGGTAATCTTCAAACCATCACCGCAAATCTCGAGGATAACGTCTAACAAAATATCATGCTAATACCATAATGTATAAATTGATATTATTTCCCATGTTGACTATCATCGGAAAACTGTTGTTTTAAACCGCCTTTTAAATCTTTAACTATTTCCGGCCAGTATTTTGGCGCTTCTTCTCCATCAAAACAGTTTATAATTGCATGAATAACAGCTTTTTCAAACGGATTAAAACGATCGGAACTTAGGTCGAAAGCTGCATTATTGATTTCGAAAATCAAGTCAGTACGCTTTCCTTTTAGTGCTGCAATATACTTTAGAAAGAATGTTAAAGCTTTTTCAACATCACTCCTGTAATTCTCGTGATAATTGATTATTTCAGCATCGGGTGTATTCCAAATAACATGGCTTCCATCCCACGTTTCCCCCAATGCTTTATACATCTTTATCTCTAAATAAGCCTTACTTCGGGGTTTGTTATAAAACGCTTTTCCGGTTTTAGCTTCTAAATCCCAGTTTAGTACCTGTTCATTTACTTTATTTAATAAACCATAGGTAAACACATCTGCCTTCAAATCATTTGTTTCCATTTAAACACAAATATGAACAATCCCTAACTATCCTTACCGTAAAAAGACAAAATAAGTCAACATAAAAACATAATTTCGTTGCCGATAGTTACATTACCTATGGCAAAGATCGCATTAATAACAGGCGCCACCGCGGGGATAGGCGAGGCCTGCGCCCACACCTTCGCACGCGAGGGTTACAACCTGATCCTTACCGGCCGCCGTATGGACAGGCTGGAAAAGATAGCGCACCACTTAAATGATAAATATAACGTAGAGGTAGCTGTATCATCATTTGATGTGCGCAACCGCGAACAGGTTATCCAAAGCCTGGAAGGGCTGCCTGCCGACTGGAAAAAGGTTGATGTGCTGGTAAACAACGCCGGCCTTAGCCAGGGGCTCGACCCGATACAGAACGGCAGTTACGACGACTGGGAAACCATGATAGATACCAATATTAAAGGCCTGCTGTATGTAAGCCGCGTGGTATCTAACTGGATGATCACCAACGGTTACGGGCATATCATCAACTTAGGCTCGATAGCGGGTAAAGAGGTTTACCCTAACGGGAATGTGTATTGCGCAACCAAACACGCGGTTGATGCCCTTAATAAAGGTATGCGGATGGACCTGAATGATAAGGGGATCCGGGTATCTGCGATACACCCCGGCGCTGTGGAAACCGAATTTTCTGAAGTGCGCTTCAAGGGCGATAAGGACCGCGCTAAAAAAGTGTACGATGGTTTTGAACCGCTGGTGGCAAACGATGTTGCCGAAACCATCTGGTTCATCGCATCGCGCCCCGCGCATGTAAACATCAACGACCTGGTAATTATGCCAACCGCGCAAGCCTCGGCAACCAATATTTTTAGGAAGAATAGTTAAGTCGGAAAGTCGGTGAAGTCTGATAAGTCCGAAAGACGAAAAGATACATAACTTATTTATAAATTACACTTCCGGACTTTCCGACTTATCGGACTTTCGGACTAAATACTTAAAGCCATGTCATTACTTACCCAAATAGACCAGGATATAAAACAAGCGATGTTAAGCAAACAGCCCGACAGGCTTAGGGGGCTGCGTGCTATAAAATCGGCATTGTTGCTGGCTAAAACAGAAAAAGGCGCTACCGACGAATTAACCCAGGATGCCGAGATAAAAGTGTTGCAAAAACTTATCAAACAACGTAAAGAATCTGCCGACATTTACAAAACACAAGGCCGCGAAGACCTGTACGATATTGAGATGGCAGAAATGTATGTGATTGAGCCATACCTGCCGCAGCAAATGAGCAAGTTTGAGATAGAGGGTTTTATACAGGAAGTTATTGAGAGGCTTGGCGTTACATCTGTAAAGGATATGGGCCGTGTAATGGGTGTAGCTAATAAAGAACTTGCTGGCCGTGCTGATGGCAAAACGGTATCTGAAGTGGTAAAACAACTCTTAGGCTAAACACCGCGTAATAATTATTGAAGTTAAAGCTGGCAAACTATCTTAATAATTATAATTTTACAACAAAGCAGACTGTAATTGATTTCGGTCTGATATATTTACCAAAATACTTACACCAGCCACACTATGGATTATGTGCTTAAAGAAGAAAAGGGTTTCACTTACATCGAGGAGGGGCAAGGCGAACCGCTGTTGCTGCTTCACGGGTTAATGGGCGCTTTAAGCAATTGGGACGATGTTATCCGCGAGTTTAGCCCAAACTACAGGGTTATAATTCCGTTACTACCTATATATGATATGCCTTTGTTAACAACGGGAGTCCGTGCGTTATCAAAATTCGTACATAAGTTTATAAAGTTTAAACAGCTTAGCAATGTGGTGCTTTTGGGCAACTCGCTTGGCGGCCACGTTGGTTTGGTTTATGTGCTGGCTCATCCCGGCTATGTTAAAGCGTTGGTTTTGGCAGGCAGTTCGGGCTTATATGAAAATGCTTTTGGTGGTTCGTTCCCGCGCCGCGAGAGTATCGATTTTGTGAGGGAAAAGGTGCAATACACCTTTTATGACCCCATTATAGCTACCGAAGAAATGGTACATGAAATACATGTAATGATCAACGACAGGCACAAGGTGCTTAGGCTATTGGCTATGGCAAAATCGGCCATCCGCCATAACATGAAAGACGAGCTGCGTAAGATTACCATGCCGGTATCGTTAATTTGGGGCCGGGACGATAAAATTACCCCGCCCGAGGTTGCGGTTGAGTTTAACGAACTGTTACCAAACTCGGAACTGCATTGGATAGACAAGTGCGGCCACGCCCCAATGATGGAGCGCCCGAAAGAATTTAACGAATACGTAAAACTGTTTTTAGAAAAGTTAAAAAAATAACGCCTCTCCCCAACCCTCTCCGAAGGAGAGGGCGTAAAAGAAGTTCAAAAGTCTCCCCTATCGGGGGAGATTAGAGGGGGCTTTAAATAAAATAAAATATGCTTGCAATTGAGCTTATATCTGATGCGATACCGCCGGTACATACTTCTGATACCATCCAGAAGGTGTTTGACCGTATGGCAGAGTTTCGCGTTTGCCATTTGCCAATTGTAAACGAGGATCAGTTCCTGGGCCTTATCAGCGAGGATGACCTGATAGAGGAAACCGACTATAACGCGCCCATCGGGTCGCTGGCTTTATCGCTGGTAAACCCTTACGTTTTAGAGGAGCAGCATATTTACGATGTTATCCGCCTGTTTTACGAGCGCAAACTTAGCGTGGTGCCGGTACTCAATAATAAAAAGGACTACCTGGGCATGATCAGCATCAACACCATGAACGAGTACTTCGCCAAGCTTACCTCGGTATCCGAGCCGGGCGGCATTATCGTTTTGGAGGTTGACAACAAGAATAATTCGCTTGCGCACATGTCGCAGGTGGTAGAGTCTGACAACGCGCAGATCCTAAGCTCGTATACCCGCACTTTCCCGGATAGTACAAAAATGGAAGTAACCCTAAAAGTGAACAAGCAGGATATTTCTAATATACTGGCTACATTTCAACGTTATAATTACGACGTAAAGGCCACCTTCAACTTCACCGATCATAACGACAATTCTATGGACAGGTTTGATTCGTTCATGAATTATTTGAACCTGTAAACCCTTATATGAAAATAGCAGTTTACGGCAGGCAGTTTAACGATCCATCGGTGTTCCCGTACATCCGCCAGGTGTTTGACAGCCTCGCGCAGCACAAGGTTGATGTTTATGTTCACCCGGTTTTAAGCGAATACTTACAGGGCAATGTAGATACCAGCACCTGCGCCATCCTTAATTGCGAGGAACCCATAAAAGGTAATGTAGATGTTTTTATAACCCTTGGGGGCGATGGTACGCTGCTTGATATGGTTACCCTGGTGCGAGATTCGGGCGTGCCGGTTATCGGGATCAACTTTGGCAGGCTTGGCTTTTTGGCCAGCATCAACAAAAGCGATATAGCCGCTGCCATCCACGCCGTGGTAAACCAGGAATTTTCGTTAGATGCCCGCGAGTTGCTGGTGATAGATTCTGAACTAAAGATCTTTGGCGACAATAACTTCGCCCTTAATGATGTAACCATCCATAAGCGCGACGATAGCGCCATGATAACCACCCACGTATCGTTGGATGGTGAGTTTTTGAACTCGTACTGGGGCGATGGGCTTATTGTATCTACGCCAACAGGGTCTACCGCATATTCGTTAAGTTGTAACGGGCCAATCATCTTCCCTCAGTCAAACAGTATAGCGCTTACACCCGTGGCGCCGCATAATTTGAACGTAAGGCCGGTGGTACTGCCGGATACCAGCGAACTTACGCTGGATATTGATTACCGCGGCAACAATTACATTGTATCTTGCGATAGCCGCACCGTTATTGTGGACAAACCCATGCAGTTTAAGGTTTACAAGGCCGATTTTAAGCTAAATTTGGTGCGCCTGAATAATGAAAGCTACTTATCTACGTTAAGGAAAAAACTATTATGGGGTTTAGATGCCCGTAATTACTAATTGATCCTTGATGCTCAAATTATATGCCTTTTGTATTTTACTGTTCATCAGCATAAATGTGCAGGCGCAGCAAACCTGGGAAATTGGCGGTAATATTGGCGCTGCCGGTTATATAGGCGATCTGAATATTAACAATCCCATTAAACCCAGCGGCGCGCAGGCAGGCCTTTTTGTAAAGCGTAACTTTAACCGTTACCTGGGCCTTAAACTAAACTACAGTTTTGGGCAAATAAGCGGCGATGATAGCCAATCGTCGAGCCAGCAGCTTCGCGACCGTAACCTGAGCTTTAAAACCCCCATAAAAGAACTTAGTTTAATGACTGAGCTTAACTTTATGAGTTACATCCCAGATGCGGGCAAAAACAAATACACACCTTATATATACCTCGGTGCCGGTATAGCATCATACGCGCCAAGGGCCGAGTACCACGGCCGTATTGTTGGTTTACGGCCGTTGAAAACTGAAGGGCAAAGCAACCCCTACTCAAAAACAGCTATTGTTATCCCGTTTGGTGCCGGGCTCAAATACAACTTTTCTGGCAAATGGACCGTTGCTGCCGATCTTGGCTATCGCTTTACCAATACCGATTACCTGGACGATGTAAGTAAAAACTACGCCAACAAAGGTTCGTTTAATAGCGAGATAGCCAGAGCACTGTCAGACCGTTCTGGCGAAAAGACTGGTTTTAATACAGGCACAGCCGGCTCACAGCGCGGCGATTACCGCCCCAACGATTTTTACATGTTTGTAGGCTTTACCATATCTTACACTTTTGTTACTCAGGAGTGTTATTACTAAATTTTAAATTCCCTCCCTGGGATGGTGTGTAGGGTCGTGATGTGGCAGGGGTTTCTGCTTTATGCGGGTTTTGCAAAATACTTGCCTTAGTAAAAAGAAACAAGCCTTTAATTTAACTCACCCGGTCATCACTTCGCTCGACCACTCTCTCTTCGCTGCGCGGAAAGAGTGTTGAAAATAGCCTTCAGCTTTTATATTTAACTCACCCGGTCATTGCTCCGCTCGACCACCCTCTCTCCGCTGCGCGGAAAGAGGGTTGAAAAATAATCTTCACCCTTTAATTTCTAACTCACCCGGTCATTGCTTCGCTCGACCACCCTCTCTCCGCTACGCGTAAAGAGGATTGAAAATAGCCTTCAGCTTTTAATATTTAACTCACCCGGTCATTGCTCCTCTCGACCACCCTCACTTCACTGCGCGGAAAGAGGGTTGAAAATATTTTTTTCTTCACCCTCTTTGCGCAGCAGAGAGGGTCGACTAACGTAGTGCAGTCGGGGTGAGTAAACTACGCATTAAATATAGCCATACTAAGTAAAGCTCAATAATCAAAATATAAAATCTCATAATTTGATTATTACAAAATTTAATTTGGTTTATTGAAACAATACAGTATATTTATATGCTTAATTACATATAACCAATTGTTTCACCTTAAACTAAATTACCATGGCCGAATTAAATTCAACCCCGGAAAAATCAGGCACTAAAACCCGCTCAAAAAAAGCCGCGTTAAGGGTAGACCTTACTGCAATGGTTGATCTTGCCTTTCTGCTCATCACCTTTTTTATGCTTACAACAACGTTAAGCAAACCCAAGGCCATGGATGTAACCATGCCCGTGGGCGACGAGCCGGGCGGCCAGGCCCAATCGCGCACCATGACCATCTGCCTGGGAAAAGATAACAAGGCCATGTATTACCTTGGTATGGCCGATCAGCCCATTATTCCAGCCACTATTACTAATTATAGCGGTAGTGGCCTGCGCCACGCTATAATGGAAACCCGCAAACAAGTACAAAAAACCACCGGCAAAAGCATGCTGGTAATTATAAAGCCTGCCGAAACATCCGTTTACGGCAACCTTGTAAACACCCTCGACGAAATGAAGATAACCGATGTGCAGCAATACGCCATTGCAGATATCGCCCCAAAAGATATTAGTTTGTTGAAAGAGCAGCAGGCGTATTAAAGGCGATTGAATTATAAGCAGCTTTTGTTGGCGACAACACCAGCAAAATGTTATTATTCGCAGAGCTTAGCATACGGGTTGTCACCAACAACGGCTAAAAACTCGACACTCAGCGCGCGGGTTGTTGGTGACAACACCTACAACGGCTAAACTAAAGTGTTTTTTATGCAGTTAATTAGAGTAGTTTGTATTTTTGGTGCGAAAGAGAGCTTCACCCTCTTTGCGCAGCAGAGAGGGTCGACCAACGTAGTGAAGTCGGGGTGAGTAATCTATGCGAGCGGCAAATCCCGGACATCCAAAACCACCCTCCGATACAATTATTTCTTTTTTGCCGCATACTAAAATAAATACAATTAAGTTTTACCTTTGTCACCTGAAAAAAAGGGCATAAGTTGTTGAGGGCTTTGCTAAAAACTTTTTAATTTTAACAAGGCAATAGGCGCTACAGTTCATAAGCAACTGTTAACACCGTTCGGGAAATGAGTTATAAGGACCAGATAGATCTTCAGAAATTACCCCGCCACATAGCTGTTATTATGGATGGCAACGGCCGCTGGGCTAAGGGTAAAGGCAAGTTAAGGGTGTTTGGCCATCATAACGGCGTGCTATCTGTACGTGATATTGTAGAGAGCGCCGGCGAACTGGGTATCGAATACCTTACCCTGTACACCTTTAGTGCCGAAAACTGGAACCGCCCCAAATTTGAAGTTACCGCTATAATGGAACTGCTCATCAGCACCCTTAATAAGGAGATTGCCAAGCTGATGAAAAATAACGTGCGCCTAAACGCCATAGGCGACCTTAAGGCCTTACCCGGCAAATGCCACAAGGAGTTAGAGAATGCAATAAGCAAAACGGCGGGTAATACCGGGCTGGTGCTTACACTTGCATTAAGCTACAGCAGCCGTGGCGAGATGGTACAGGCCGCTAAAAATATAGTAGCCAAAGTACAAAGCGGGGAATTAAACCCTGCAGATATTGATGAACAATTGTTTGAAGATAATTTATATACCGGCGGTATGCCCAACCCCGAACTGTTGATCAGGACGAGTGGGGAGTACCGCATAAGTAACTATTTACTGTGGCAAATTGCCTACGCCGAGCTGTACTTCACCACCAAATTATGGCCCGACTTTAGGCGCGAGGATTTGTATGAAGCTATACTTGATTACCAAAAACGCGAGCGCCGTTTTGGGATGACGAGCGAGCAGGTAAACTAAATTTTTACTTTTAACACTTTTTAACAACTGTATAAATTATTTTTAGCCCACTAAAATATTCGAATGAATAAAGTTTTTTTTGCTCTACTCTTCTCTGTTATAAGCACTGCAGCAATGGCTCAGGTAGGCAGCCAAAGGCAATCAGCACTGTCTGGCAGCTCTGTCCCGGCAGATAGTTTAAGTTACCTTAACCCTAAAGATTATATTATAGGTGGTATCACCGTATCCGGCGCCAAATATTTGGATAAGGATGTGTTGCTTACCATCTCTAAACTTAATAAAGGCGACAAGATAAACCTGCCCGGCGAAGCAAACGCCAACGTGATAAAGGATCTGTACAAACAGGGCCTTTTTGATAATGTGCAGCTTAATGTTACCCGCTTTAATGGCGATACCATTTACCTGGAGATAGCCGTAATAGAGCGCCCGCGTTTATCGCGTTTGCACATTACGGGCATCCGAAAGGGCGAAATAGAGGACGTAAATAAAAAACTGGCAGATAAAACGGGTAAGATCGTTAACGAAAACTTACTGAGCACAACATCAGCTATCATCAAAAAACACTTTAACGAAAAAGGGTACCTGAACACCACAATTACCATGACACAAACCAAGGACCCCGGGGATGCCAATAGCGTTATACTGGACGTTGCGGTAGATAAAAAATCTAAGGTTAAGATCAATAGTGTAGATTTTGATGGTAACAAGGCGTTTACTGATGCCAAGTTGCGCAAACTGTTAAAGAACACCCGCGAGAAGAAATTCTACAACATCTTCGGTTCTAAAAAATTCAAACAGGATAAATACGAAGAAGATAAGCAAACGCTTGTCGAAAAAATGCAGGCCAAAGGTTACCGCGATGCCGAAGTAATAAGCGATACCGTTACCAAACACGATGAAAAAACTGTTGACGTAAAAATTAAAATTTACGAAGGCCCCAAATATTACTTCGGTAAAGTTAAATTCTCCGGTAATGCCCGCTACCCGTCAGAAGTATTGGAGCGGATCTTACGTATCGAAAAAGGACAGGTATTTAGCGAGGACGAATTAGAAAAACGTTTAACAGGCCCAACACCAAGTAATGACGACGTATCATCATTATACCTTAACGATGGTTACCTGACCTTTAATGCCGACCCGGTGCAAACCAGGATCTATAATGATACTGTTGATCTGGATATCCGTATCTACGAGGGCCCGCAATACACCATTAACCGCGTTATATTAAAAGGTAACGATGTTACCAACGATAAAGTGGTAATGCGCGAGATCCGTACCAAACCGGGGCAAAAATTCAATAAGGAATTATTGATCCGCAGTGCTCGTGAGATTGGCCAATTGGGTAACTTTGATGAGCAAAAAACTGAGCCAAGGCCTACAAATATTAACCCTGCCGATGGTACGGTAGATCTGGTTTACAACGTAGTTGAAAAACCATCAGATCAGATAGAACTTTCGGGTGGTTTTGGTGGTGGCCAACTGGTGGGTACTTTGGGCTTAACGTTCAATAACTTTGCGCTGCGTAACCTGTTTAACCTTAAAGCATACAAACCGTTGCCAAAAGGCGATGGGCAGAAATTGAGCTTAAGGGGGCAATCGAGCGGGCGTACGTATCAAAACTTCTCGTTCACCTTCTCCGAGCCATGGTTAGGTGGTAAAAAACCTATCTACTTCGCGTTATCGGCTTATACACAAGGTAGCTCTACAGGGCAGTATTACCCTAAAACCAGCCCTAACTATAACAAGTTGCGCATCAACGGTGTGGGTATTACTTTGGGTAAACGTTTAAACTGGCCGGATAACTACTTCCAGTTAAACTACTCGCTTAACGTAGATCATTACGATCTGGATAACTATGGTGGTTACCTGTTCCAGAACGGTACATCATACAACATTAAATTAACGCAGGAGCTTAGCCGTAACTCGGTTGACGTGCCTTTGTACCCAACATCGGGTTCAAACATAAAATTAACCATACAGGCAACACCGCCATACTCGGCCTTCAACAGCATCAACTATAAGGTTGCAACACCAGAAGAGCGTTACCATTTTGTAGAGTACTACAAATGGAAGTTTGATGCACAGTGGTTCCAGCGTATAACCGGTAAATTGGTGTTAATGTCGCAGGTGCGTTTTGGTTACCTGGGCCAGTATAACGCGTTGGTTGGTCCGTCTCCGTTCGAGCGTTTCAAACTGGGTGGCGATGGTATGCAAAGCTACCAGTTCCTGCAAGGTACAGATGTGATAGGTTTACGTGGTTACGAGAACTTCTCGATAGTGCCCGAGGGATCGAGGCTTAATGCCAATACCAACCAGGGTAGTGCTATCTACAATAAATACACTATGGAGTTAAGGCACCCGGTAATTACAGGCCAGTCTGCAACGATATTCTTACTGGCATTTGCAGAAGGTGGTAACGTTTGGGATAATTTTAGCCAGTTTAATCCGTTTAATGTACGTAAATCGGTAGGGGTGGGTGCAAGGATATTTTTACCGATATTTGGTTTGCTTGGTTTAGATTATGGTTACGGTTTCGACAAGATCCCCAACCAGCCCGATGCCAACAAAGGCCACTTCCACTTTACCATATCACAAAGCTTAAGTGGCGGGTTTAATTAATTTGTAAAACGAATTATTATAATGAAGAAGATAATTTTAATACTATTTGTTACGTTTGCAGCATGCACCGCCGCAATGGCGCAGCGCTTTGCTTATGTAGATTCTGATTATATTTTGAAACACATGCCCGAATATGCTTCATCGCAAAAACAGCTGGCAGCACTTTCAGAATCATGGCAGAAGGATGTTGACGGCCGTTTCCAGGAAATCGACCGCCTATACAAAGCCTACCAGGCCGACCAGGTGTTAATGACACCGGATATGCGTAAACGCCGCGAAGCAGAAATTGTAGATAAAGAGAAACAAGCGAAAGATTACCAACGCCAGATATTTGGCCCTGATGGCGAGCTTTCTAAAAAAAGTAACGCGCTGATTAAACCAATACAGGATAGGGTGTCTAAAGCTGTACAGGCCGTAGCCGAAAGCGAAAGCCTTGATATGATATTTGATAAAAACAGCGAAGTGATTATGTTGTACGCAAGTCCGCGTTATAATAAAAGCGATGCTGTAGTAACCCGCTTAGGTTTAAAACCGGGTGTGTTTGCTAAATAAAGATTGTATATTTATAATTAGAACTATTTTTTTAAACACCAGAAGAACACAAATGAAAAAACTATTTAAAGTTGCTTTAGTTGCAGCAGCTATGTTATTTGCAGGCAACTTTGCCCAAGCTCAATCAAAAATTGGCCACATTAATTTCCAGCAGTTGATCGATTTTATGCCCGAAACCAAAACTGTAAAATCTCAGCTTGAAATTTACCAGAAACAATTCATTGACCAACTTACTACGATGAATAACGAATACCAAACCAAAGGCCAGGCTTACCAAACCAAACGTGCCGGTATGACCGATGCTGCACGTACAGCTTCTGAAGCAGATTTGCAAGACATCGCAAAACGCCTACAGGATTACCAAACTTCATCTCAGCAACAAGTTGAAGCTAAACAACGTGAGTTGGGTAAACCATTGATTGATAAAGCACGTGGCGCGGTTAGCGCGGTAGCTAAAGAAAAAGGTTACGGTTACGTATTAGATACCACCAGCGAATACCTGGTAGTATCACCGGATGCTGATGACCTGATGCCAGCTGTAAAGGTTAAATTAGGATTAAAGTAATCTCAAAATTAAATTATTTAGAAAGCGCCTCCATTACGGGGCGCTTTTTTTATTTTTGATGATATGGCAACAGGCAGCCCGATAGGGGTATTTGATTCGGGTATAGGTGGTTTAACGGTGTTCCGCTCCATAGTAGAGCAGATGCCCGGTTACGATTATTTATACCTGGGCGATAATGGCCGCGCCCCGTACGGCAACCGCTCGTTTAAAACCATTCACCAGTACACCTGGGAGTGCGTGCAATGGATGTTTAAGCAAGGGTGCCCGTTGGTGATACTGGCCTGCAACACCGCATCGGCCAAGGCCTTGCGCACCATACAGCAGCAGGATATGCCCGGCATGCATAATGATAAACGCGTGCTTGGAGTTATCCGCCCCACTGCCGAGGTAATTGGGAATTACACCAAAACCAAACAGGTAGGGGTGTTGGGCACACAAGGAACCGTACAATCAGGCTCGTACCTGTTAGAGATAGCACATTTTGCCCCCGATATTAAAGTTTACCAACAAGCCTGCCCGCTTTGGGTACCCCTCATAGAGAACGGCGAATACAACAAGCCCGGCGCGGATTATTATGTGCAAATGTACCTGTACCAGTTGATGGCACAATCGCCGGATATTGATACCATACTGCTGGCATGTACCCACTACCCGCTGTTACAGGAAAAGATAAAGGCCCACCTGCCCGCAAACATAAATGTAGTAGCCCAGGGCGATATTGTAGCTACCAGCCTGGTAGATTACCTGCAACGCCACCCCGAAATGGAGCAGCGCCTAAGCAAGCAAGGCCGCCGCCAATTTTACACCACCATTGATGACACCCCCGACTTTGACCATCACGCCTCACGGTTCTTCGGCAACGAAGTAAAGAGCGAGTTTGTTGATGTAAAACCGGCGTGTTAGCTTTTAACAAATCCCCTCTTGAGAGGGGTAGGGGTGTGTTATACAAGCAACCAACATTATATCATTGCGAGCAATAGCGCGGCAATCGCACGCAGGCCATCCGGCGATTAGTTCTTCGTTAGGCGCGTTTATGTTTTTGAATGAGCGGACTGCCATTAATAAAAGCACTGGCGTAATATAGAAGCACAAACCTAATATGTGGGGTGCTGAAACAAGTTAGCATTACATTATGGGAAATCTGCAGGCCACTTATCGCTGCAATCCCATCGTGCAGCGCAAAAAACAACTACCAAAACAGTCAACTATCCTTAGCATTTATTAAGTTTGCAACCCAAAGCAATTGCCCTTGAATTATTACATTACATATTTTATTGTAGCAGCAGGTTTATTTGCTTTTGTGGCCCTGTTTACCATGTTTGGTGTATATGCCGAACGTAAGGTAAGCGCCTTTATCCAAAACCGCCTCGGCCCTACAGAAACGGGCAAGTTTGGCTCCCTGCAGGTACTGGCCGATATGATGAAGATGGCGCAAAAGGAACTCATAATTCCCGCCGCGGCAGATAAGATCCTGTTCCTGGCGGCACCTGTTATAATTTTTATCGGGGTGTACCTCGCCTTTGCCGCCCTTCCCTGGGGGCCGGGACTCATCCCAGCTAACATCAATATCGGGCTTTACTATATATTCGCGATCATATCCATTGAAACCCTGGGCATACTGATGGCCGGTTGGGGGTCCAATAATAAATATTCCATATTGGGGGCAATGCGGTCTGCCGCGCAGATCATTTCTTACGAGATCCCCGCAGGGTTCGCGCTGATCTCCGTTGTGATGATAGCACAGACCCTAAACTTACAGGACATAGCCATGCAGCAGGGCATCTTATCGGCAGAGAAGGCAAAGTTCTTTGGTTTTTGGGATGTATCACAAATTGGGGGCATCCTGTCGTGGAATATTTTTCAGGCGCCGCATTTGATGGTGGCATTTGTGATCTATTTCATTGCTTCGCTGGCAGAAAGTAACCGTGCACCATTTGATATCCCCGAGGCGGAATCTGAACTGGTGGCGGGTTTTCATACCGAGTTTACGGGCTTGCAATTCGCGCTGGTGTTTTTGGCCGAGTACTCGATGATGTTTTTGGTATCGATGGTAGGTGTAATTTTATTTTTAGGCGCATGGAACACGCCTTTACCAAACATAGGTTCGGTACATTTGGCAACGTGGACAACCGGCGCGGGCTGGGGCATCATCTGGATCCTGATAAAAACCTTGTTATTAATAGGCGTACAAATGTGGATCCGCTGGACCCTGCCACGTTTACGGGTAGACCAACTGATGAACCTGTGCTGGAAAGTACTAACCCCACTCGCATTTGCCTGCATGCTCATATCCGGCGTGTGGCGGCTGTGGGTGATGTGAGTTTATTTAGGATTTAGGATTTACGATTTCGGATTTCCGTTTCAGGATTTAGAGTTTAGGATTTATATTTTAGGATTTAGTAATTAGAATTTAGGATTTGATTAAACGGGCAATAAACGGTTTTACAACGGCATGGAGGGGCTTATCCCTTACCATCAGGGCCTTGTTTGCCTCAAATGCCAAAAGGCAGGTAACGCCCATCACCAACGATAATTACTTCCATCAGCAAAATAATACTAATACCATCCAGTACCCTAAACAGGAACTGCCCGTGCCCGAGGTGGGCCGTTATCAACTGGATGTGGAGATAGACGACTGCATCGTATGCGACCTTTGCGCCAAAATTTGCCCGGTAAACTGTATCACCATCGAGTCCATAAAATCTACCGAAGGCAGCATCGGCGAAACATCCGACGGATCAAAGAAACTGCTTTACGCCGCCCAGTTTGATATTGATATGGCCAAGTGCATGTATTGCGGGCTGTGTACCATTGTGTGCCCAACCGAGTGTATTGTAATGACCAACGAGTATGATAAAACGGTATTTGACCTAAGCAACCTTACTTACGAGTTTTCGGACATGTCGCCAGAACTTGCTGCCGAAAAACGCGACCTGCTGGAACGCCAAACCGCCGAAAAGCAAGCCGCCAAATTAGCCGCCATGAAGGCAAAGGAGGGCGGGGCATGAGTTTAGTACAAGTGATGTTTTACCTGATGGCGTTTGTAACGCTGGGCTCGGCATTGGTGGTAGCTGCTGGCAAAAATTTGGTGCGCAGCATCTTTATGTTCTTCGTAACGCTGTTTGGCCTCGCCGGGTTATACGTAATAGCCCTGGCCGATTTTGTGGCCGTTACCCAAATTGTAATTTATGTAGGCGGTATTTTGGTACTGATACTGTTCGCTTTTATGCTGTCGGGCAAGGATGCTTTGGCTACCGCGGAACAACAGAAGACTAAGTTTATAAGTCTGCATAATTTGCCGGCGTTTATACTGGCCGCACTGTTTTTAGTAGTGATGCTTAACGTGGTTTTTAAAGCGGACATCAACAACCTGCCCTGGGTAAAAACAGCCATCGTTACAAAAAATGTAGTGCCAGTGAACGGGACAGGGATCAACGATATTGGCGTCAATTTGATGACGCGCTACCTGCTGCCGTTCGAGGTGATCTCGGTATTGCTGATGATAGCCCTGGTTGGCGCGGCGCATTTGTCAAGAAAGGAGCCGGTAGAAGCATGATAGGTTTGCAGGATTTTATGCTGGTGAGCGTGGTGCTGTTTTGCATCGGCCTGTTTATCATCGTATCAAAAAAGAACGCGATACAAATATTGATAGGGATAGAGTTGATGCTGAACGCCGCAATTTTAAACCTGGTAGCATTTGGAAAGTATGATAGGATAAATAACGGGGGGCAGGTGTTCGCGCTGTTCGCCATCGTTTTGGCAGCTGCTACCACAGCGGTTGCGCTGGCTATAATATTGAACGTTTATCGCCGTTACAAAACCATAGATCCTGATAAAATAAACCAGTTAAAAGATTAAGATATGAAGAAGTTAATTGTTGTTTGCGCGTTGTTCTTGTCGGTTGGCGCTATGGCGCAAAATGCCGATAGTACAAAAAAGGATATCACTACAATTAACGGCTTTACCAATAATAATTTGCCCCCGTTGTTGATAGTTGATGGCGTGAAATATAAAGGCGATATAAAAAGCATCGACCCAAAAAGTATTGAACAGATGGAGGTGTTAAAATCTTCATCGGCAACATCTATATACGGTGCGGAGGGTTTGAATGGCGTAATATTGATCACTACCAAGAAAAATAAAGGGAGTATCAACCTGTTATCTAAACCAACTGTAGCGGCTAAATCAGATACAGCTAAAATAAACCCGTTGTACATTATTGATGGTAAAAATTCGACCGCCGCAGGCATGCAAAGCTTAAATCCCCAGGATATCGATAATATCTCGGTTCTGAAAGACGCGTCGGCAACTTCCATATATGGCCCGGCGGGTAAAAACGGGGTGGTGATCATAGTTACCAAAGCCTACAAAAAAGAGCACGCTGCTAAGAAAGCAGAAACCGAAAGACAAGGGAAAAACTAAAATGAAGAAACTGCTTTTAATAATGCTGATGTTAGTTACCGTAGGCACTTTTGCGCAGCGGAAGAAGCATGCGACAAAAAAGAAGGCGAAGCAAAGCACCAGGCACACAAAAAAACGCTCGTCGAGGCACCGCTCAAGCGGGAGTGAAGCCCGGGTAGAAGAAGTTGTTGAGGAAGAGGAGCGGGTAGCTTATCCGTTTTTCTCGGTAGATAGCGTCACCAAAAAACTGGTGCTGAAAGACCCCCCCGAAGAACGCGACCGACCGTTTGTTATGGTAAACGACAACATTTACAACGGCCGGCTTCAAGACCTTAAACCCGAGAGCATCCTGGATATATCGGTCATCAAGCCAAAAGGCGCTAAAATGATGTACGGCCAAAAGGCTGCTGCCGGCGCGCTCATCGTTAAAACGAAACAAGCCCTGCCAGCTGACCTGCCGGGTACTTTGCTGCCTTTGCCCAAACAACAGGTTATTCAAAAGGGATTTGTGCTGAATGAGGAGGTAAGCTACAGCAAACTATCAGATATCGATACCGCTACTATCCTGAAGATGGATACGCTGATCCAGCCAAAATTTGCCGGCTCGAAAGATAATGATACCACGCTGAATGTCACCACTAAAAAGTACGGTACCAAGCTATACCAATGGAAATTTGGAACGTTATCCAAGGCTTATAAATTGTACATCCGCTCGCGGAGGGGCAACGATGCCAACGTGGTTTACCTGTTGCCAAACGGTATCGAACTGACAGGCGCCAACAAACTCGACCTTTTTGAACAGGCCACCAAAGCAGATATAAAAGGGGCAACCTTTACCGGCCCCCGCGGAACCCGCAAGAACCGCCAACCCGCGACATTAGTAATTGAATTAAACCAAGCGGCAAACTGATGAAAAAGTTGGTCTTGATATTGTTGGTTCTTGTATCGTTTGGCGCGTTTGGGCAGGTGAAGAAAGATTCTGCCGGTGCGGTATTTATCCACGATGCGCAGCAATCAGCTAAAAGTAAGCCACTATATGTAATCGATGGTCGACTCACAAAAGTGCAACCCCAATTTAAAGAGGCAGATCTTTTAGAAGTATATATAGTAAGTAATAAAAACGCGGTTAAGGAATATGGTGAAAAGGCAAATGATGGCGCAATTATTATCGTAACAAAAAAATGGGGCATTGAAACGTATCAAAAAAAGTTTGCTGGTTTCTCAAAAGAATACAGTTCATATTTAATAGCTCACGCAGGAGATGACAGCAGATTAATGTATGTATTGTCTACTGATGGAAGTGTTTTGGCTGCTAAGAATATAGACAGGCAACGGAAACTATATAGTATCCCTGCCTCGGATATAGAAAGTATTACTTTCGGAAAAGAGTCTGAAAACGCGATGGGCATAAAGCCGGCAATTGTCAGGATTAATATTAAAGCAAAAACTAAAATTTGAACCCAACCTTACCAAATACCGATGTACAAACCGTAACTCTTGCAATACTTGCAGTGGCGTTGCCTTTTGCTGCCTTTTTGGTAAACTTTTTACTGTTGGGTAAAAGCAAGGCGTCGGGCTGGGTATCCACGCTTGCCATATTGGGAAGCACTGTTTTGGCGGCCAATGTATTCTTAAAAATTTGGGGCAGCCACACCATTCACGCGCAGCAGGTTTGGTTTACCATTGGGGCTACAAAGGTACAGGCGGGCGTTTTGCTTAATAATTTATCGGTGCTGATGTTGCTGCTGGTATCGGTGATCGCGCTGCCGGTGCATATCTACTCTACCGCCTACATGAAGGATGATGACGGGTACAGCCGTTACTTCCGCTATTTAAGTCTGTTTTGCTTTAGTATGCTGGCGCTGGTAGTGGTAGATAATTTGATACTGCTGTATGCCTTTTGGGAGATGGTGGGCTTTTCGTCTTACCTGCTTATCGGTTTCTGGTTCACCCGCAACAGTGCGGTAATAGCCAACAAAAAAGCCTTTATCATGAACAGGATAGGGGATATCGGTTTGCTTACCGCTATCATTATCCTGTACACCCAATTCAATACTTTTGATATAGAAGCCCTGTTCGGCTCAAAGGGGCTGATCGCCAATGCCACCATCGCCAACGGCGAATGGACAAGTGCCGTTAACCACATCCCGGATACGTATCAGTACATCGCCTTTGGCGGCATCTTCCTGGCCGTGGCTGCAAAATCGGCACAGTTCCCGTTACATACCTGGCTACCCGATGCCATGGAGGGGCCAACCTCGGTTTCGGCATTGATCCACGCGGCTACCATGGTGGCGGCGGGGGTGTTTTTGTTAGGCAGGTTTTACCCCATGTTTAGCGATACCGAGTTAACTGTATTGGCGGTAATAGGCTGCTTTACTGCGTTTATGGCGGCAACAATCGCCCTCACGCAAAACGACTTAAAACGGATCCTGGCATATTCCACCATATCGCAACTGGGCTTTATGGTGATGGCTATGGGGGTAGGGGCTTATGCCTCATCGTTGTTCCATTTGGTTACACACGCGTTTTTTAAATGTCTGCTGTTTTTAGTGGCGGGGATCGTTATCCACCAAATGAAACACATTAAGGACGATAATAACCTCGATATCGACCCGCAAAATATCCTGCATATGGGTGGCCTGCGCAAAAAACTGCCGCTAACATTTATAGCCGCTTTAATTGGCGGTTTAGCCCTGGCGGGTTTGCCGCTTACGTCGGGCTACCTGTCTAAAGACGGTATCCTGATCCAGGCGTTCGATTGGAGCGACGACAAACCATTCCTGCTGAAACTGGTCCCATACTTTGCCCTGCTGACCAGCTGGCTTACGGCGTTCTACATTGCAAGGCTCATCGTTAAAGTTTTCTTTGGCGATTTCCGCCTGCAAAAGGTGAACCCACATATTCATATCCACATGGGTGACGGAGGCTGGCAATACAAACTGCCGCTGGTGTTTTTAGCGCTGTGCTGTTTGTTCCCGGTGTTTAGTTACAGCCCAGTGTTTTACGAGGATGCCTGGTTGTACAAAGGTTTCCTGCTCACCAATATCTTCGCCCGCGAAAACCTATACCATGTGCTTGTCCCGCTTATTGTGGTTATTTTAAGTGTGGTGGTGATGTACGGCGCGTTTGTGATCTATGTAAAACGCAATACCTGGTCGTTCCCGCAAAAGGGGCTGCTGTTCCGCATCTCATTTAATGAATGGTATATCGACAGGTTTTATAACCGGGTTGTTGTCCGTTTCGTAATGTGGCTGAGCAACGCCCTGTACTGGTTCGATAAAAAAGTGGTAGACGGCTTTGTAAACTCGCTCGAAAAAGTGGGCAGGGCCATAGCCGGTATTGCCGCCTGGTTTGATAAAAACATTGTAGACGGACTGTTGCATTTGGTGGCCGGCGTGGTACATGGCATTGGCGGTTTTGCCCGCCGTTTTCAAAGCGGTAAAATTCAATATTATTTATACAGCATGCTTTTAGTGCTGATCACCGTATTTATTTTAAAACTGATCTGGACCTGATGAATATATTAACCCTGCTCATTTTTACCCCAATTTTGTTTGGCTTAGTTATTCTGCTGCTGCCGTCTTCGATGCGCGCCAGTTTTAAATATATCACGCTTGCGGCTACTTTTTTGCAGCTGTGTTTCAGCATTTATATTTACCTGCATTTCCAAACAGGGGCGGCACACGCTGGTATCAACCACGAGGGCCAGTTCCAGTTCGTGCAAAAGCTCCCGTGGATAAGCCTTGACCTGGGCAGCGCAGGTAAAATGCAAATAGAATATTTTGTGGGGATAGACGGCATTTCCGTAACGCTGCTGGTGATGACCTCGCTGGTAATGGTGATCGCCGCCGTTGCATCGTGGGAAATAAAGAGCAACCTAAAAGGTTTCTTCGCGCTGTTTTTGCTGTTGGATATGGCCGTTATCGGCGTTTTCTGCGCATTGGATTTCTTCCTGTTCTACACTTTTTACGAATTGATGCTGTTACCGCTATACTTCCTGATAGGGATGTGGGGCGGTGCCAGGCGCGAGTACGCTGCTATCAAATTTTTCCTGTACACGCTGTTTGGGTCGGTGTTTATGTTGCTGGTGATGGTGGGTTTATACCTGTCGGTTAAAGACCCGGTTACGGGCAGCCACACGTTCAATATGATCCACATGATGAACCCGGCCAACTATATCGAAGGTTCGGTGTTTTCGGTACTCAGCAACGCTACCATATTGGGCATGCCCGCGCGTACCGTAGGTTTTGTGGTGCTGTTTATTGCCTTTGCCATTAAGGTACCGGTAGTGCCGTTGCACACCTGGCTGCCAGACGCGCACGTGGAAGCGCCAACCCCGGTCTCTATTATCCTTGCAGGTATCCTGCTGAAAATTGGTGGTTACGGGATCATCCGCATCTGCATGGGCATCTTCCCGGAAGTTGCCTTATCGGGCGCTTTCTGGTTAGGATTATTAGGGGTGATCTCCATATTGTACGGCGCATTTAACGCCCTTGCCCAGCGCGACCTGAAACGGATGATCGCCTATTCGTCGGTATCGCACATGGGGTTCGTATTGTTGGGCCTTGCCTCCAACACGGCCGAAGGTATCAGCGGCGCTGTGCTGCAAATGGTGAGCCACGGCTTTTTATCAACCATGCTGTTCTTCCTGGTAGGCGTCATCTACAACCGCGTGCACGACAGGGATATATACAATTTCCGCGGGTTAGGCACCCTAATGCCGCGCTATACGGTTTATGTAATGGTGGCGTTTTTTGCCTCGTTAGGTCTGCCGGGCTTCTCGGCTTTTGTAGCCGAGGCATTCACGCTCGCTGGGGCATTTAAATCACACTCGGTAAACGGCTTGCTACCCTACTGGATGGCCATTTGCGGCTCGGTGGGCATCTTACTGAGCGCGGCCTACTTCCTGTGGACCTTACAACGTATGTTCTTCGGCACCGTTTCCCTAAAAGGCGGCGACGTTTGGAAGACAGCCCTAACAGATATCAACTTCCGCGAAACGGCAACCCTGCTACCGCTGGCTTTGATCGCCTTACTGTTGGGCATCCTGCCATCGCTGGTATTGGGTAAGGTGAATGATTCGGTACTGGCGCTGGTGCAATTTACTCAAAACGTATTAGTTAAATAAATGAAGGATCTGTTACCCGAAGTTACCACCCAGTTAAACGAAGTATTACGCGGCCTGCGCTTTTTTGTGCCCGAGGTGTATTTAACCGCCTTGTTTATTTTGGTGCTGGTGACAGATCTTTTATTTAGCAAGCGGTCGGCGGCGTTATGTCGCGCGGTGGCAACGGGGGGGATGATGCTGGTAATTGTACAGGTCATCAACCAAAAGTTAAGCCTTAATGCTAACGACACCGCCCGTTTTTTTGGCGGCATGCTGATGCTGCACCATACAGGCATTGTTTTTAAACTGATCATAGATGTGCTGGCTTTTATTCTGCTGTTCTATTTTGCCTGGGACAGGAAACTGGCATCGCACAAAAAAGGATTGTCGGACCTATACACCATTGTCATCGGTTCCGTACTGGGCTTGCATTTAATGGCCATGGCTGTAAACCTGTTATCTATATACCTTGCTATCGAAATGGTTTCCCTTGCATCGTACCTGCTTACGGCTTACCATTCGGGCAATGCCAAAAGTACAGAGGCTGGGTTAAAATATGTGCTGTTTGGCGCGGCGGCATCGGCGGTAATGCTGTATGGCATCTCGCTTATTTACGCCTATTGCGGTACGCTGGATATCTTCTCGCGCGAGATGCAGGAAGGACTTATCCAGGTGAACCACTTAAGTGTATCATTCGCGCTCACGCTGATCTTAGTGGGTATAGGGTTTAAACTGTCGCTGGTGCCGGCGCATTTTTACGTGCCGGATGTTTACGAGGGAGCGGCGACCCCGGTAACTGCATACCTATCAACCTTGCCAAAAATAGCGGGCTTTGCCTTGCTGGTAAATTTTGTAACACCATTCATCACCTCCAGCGGGATGTATATCAACTGGGCGGGGCTAAACTTTAGGTTGGTGCTATCTGCCGTGGGTATTGTAACCATGGTGGTGGGTAATTTCGCGGCGGTTTGGCAAAATAGTGTGAAACGGATGCTTGCCTATTCGGGCATTGCGCACACAGGCTTTGCTTTGATGGCCGTGGTAACGTTTAGCGGGCAGGGATTGACAGCCTTAACGTATTACCTCTTGGTTTACGGCCTGGCAAACATCGCCGCGCTAATGCTTGCCAATTACTTTGAAAATAACGAAGGCATCACCAACATTAGCGATTATAAAGGCCTGGGCTTTAAATACCCCCTGGCATCTGTTTGTTTTGTGGTAGTACTTATCTCGCTAACGGGTATCCCCATCAGCGCGGGTTTTACGGGGAAGGTGGTGGTGTTTTCTGCAGTCTATGGCGTGTATCAGCAAACGCATGATATCTGGCTGATGGCCTTGCTGATAACCGGTGCGGTAACCACCGTGGTAGGTTTGTTTTACTATATCAAAATTCCGCTTAACTTATTCTTAAAACGTACCGAAATTATCCCGAATGAAATTCCGTATTCACGTAATTTGGTAATTTTTTCTTCGGTTATTGCATTATTGCTAATATTATTCGGACTTATCCCCGATAAATTGATAAACTTATTGTAATTGTTTCATTTTTTATAAAATGTCTACTAAAATTGTATAAATTGAGGCCGTTTTAATAAATGGTTTTTAATTTGATATGAAGCGTTACTTTCCTTTCCTCGTCATCCTGGTAATTTTATCACTTACGTTTATTTTTCCATCCGTAGAATACGATAAAAATATAAAATCTAACTTCAATACCGGCGATATCGCCTGGATGTTGATGTCTACAGCCCTGGTTTTAATTATGACCCCCGGCCTTGCCTTTTTTTACGGCGGAATGGTGAATAAAAAGAATGTAATCTCTACAATGCTGCAAAGTATTGTGTGTATGGTTATCATTACCGTGCTTTGGGGCATATTTGGTTTCAGTTTAGCCTTCGGTAAAAGCATTGGCGGCGTAATCGGCAACCCATCTACTTTTTTTATGATGAAAGGGATGCTGGGAAATGCCAGCTGGCCCGCCGCGCCAACAATCCCGTTGTTATTATTTGCCATGTACCAGTTAAAGTTTGCTATTATAACCCCGGCGCTAATAACCGGTGCCTTTGCAGAGCGCATCCGTTTCAACTCGTACATTATATTTTTGGTGCTATTTTCCATATTTATCTTTTCGCCATTGGCACATGCCACCTGGCACCCGGATGGCTTATTGGCTAAACTTGGCGTGTTAGATTTCGCAGGCGGCACGGTAGTACACATGTCGGCAGGTTGGGCGGCTTTGGCATCAGCATTGTTCCTGAAACGCCGTAACGAGGCAAACCACGCCCCGGCTCGCATAACCTATGTAATGATAGGTACAGGCTTGCTTTGGTTTGGCTGGTTTGGTTTTAACGCGGGCTCGGCATTTGGCGCGAACCATTTGGCGGTAACCGCTTTGGCAACAAGCACAACAGCATCTGCCGCGGCCGGTGTAACCTGGATCTTTTTTGACATGCTGCGCGGCCGCAAACCATCGGCTATGGGCACCTGTATAGGTGCGGTAGTGGGTTTGGTAGCCATAACCCCGGCAGCAGGTTTTGTGAGTGTGCCACACTCGCTGGCCATCGGTATTATATCTGCCGTGGTGAGTAACCTGGTTGTAGAATGGCGCACCCGCACCACTATCGACGATACTTTGGACGTATTCCCCTGCCATGGTGTAGGCGGTATGGTGGGTATGCTGCTAACCGGCGTATTTGCCAACCACAACGTAAACCCCGCCAATGTAACCGGCGACGGCCTTTTCTTCGGCCATACTCATTTGTTTTTCATCCAGCTATTCGCATTGGTAGCCACATCACTTTTCTCATTCTTCGGCTCGGTAATATTGCTAAAAGTTACCGATATGATCTCGCCTCTGCGTGTATCAAAAGAAGATGAAGTTGTAGGTTTGGATATCAGCCAGCACGGGGAGAGGTTGTAGGATAACTCACCCCTCGGCACTTCGTGCGCGACCCTCTCTGCTGCGCAAAGAGGGTTGGAAGAAAAATATTCTGAAACCCTCTTTCCGCGCAGCGAAGAGAGGTGGTCGAGCGAAGCAATGACCGGGTGAGTAAATAGCCTGCTTGATATTTTAGCGGGATATGGGGCGATTTCCCAGTATCTTTTGAACCCGGGCTATTCTTTACAACTCCTCATTTCGGCCTGCCGATAGGGGCAGCCCTGGATTCCGGGGTTTCCTCTGCTATCCTATCGCGACTTTCTGAACTGGGATTCGCAAGATTTTCCAGATCAAAGAATTTTCTTTTGTAGCGATGGTTATAAAATCCATCGCTACTGTTTTAAACGCATTTTTTTCATCAGCTTGATTCCGTCACTATTTATACAACTCCGCCTTAAATCTCTTCGCCAATAATCCAGTCGCTTTTGCGGCGTCGATCTCCGCTACAATAATGCCTTCAAGGCCGTAAGGCTGGTAGGCAAGGCATTTGCCATCGGGCGCTATGAGGGATGTGGCGGCTTCCTGGTATTGCATGGTGTAGCCAACACTTGCGAAATATATGGTGTTTTCCAATGCACGCATCATCATGGCTTTTTCGTAGTAGGGGCTGTTGATGTTACCCCAATCGGTGAGTTTTGTGCCTTGCACATCGCTGCCGGACAGGTGCGGATGGAACACAATACTCGCGCCCTCGCGCGCCGCCCAGCGTACAGATTCTGGGTAGCGGAAGCCTTCGTGGCAAATGGTGATACCAAATTTCAATCCGCTTACTTCAAAAATATGGCGGTCTGTTCCCGGCTGCCAGGTGGTATCTTCAGATGGATCGAGCTGGTTTTTAGTCTGGTAGCCTAATACTTTTCCTTCGGCAGAGATCACCTGGGCAACGTTAAGGAATTTGCCGTTGTCGTACCAATCCATCGGCATAATTATAGCAATGTTGTTTGCTGCGGCTATCCGGCAAAGGTTTTCTAATGCCGCTTTTAGCTCTTCTTCAGAGGCTTTGCGTACGGTTACATCTGCAAGCGGATATCCTGGGATAAATGTTTCGGGGAAGCAAATGAGGATAGCCCCCTTTTTCGCGGCTTCTTTTACCATGTTTTCGGTTTTGATTAATCCGTCGGCAATTGATTTTGGGAAGGTAGGGGTGGCAAGGGCTATTTTCATGGAAGTAAATTTAAGGAATGTTTTTATTGTTTGCAGAATTTACTCACCCCGCGGCACTACGTGCGCAACCCTCTCTGCTGCGCAAAGAGGGTTGGAAGAAAAATAATTTTGAATCCCTCTTTCCGCGAAACGAAGAGTGGGTGGTCGAGCGAAGCAATGACCGGGTGAGTAAAAACGCGCGGAAGGCAGCACACCCCTAACGCCCCTAAACCCGATAGAAGCGGATGCCGGCATCGCGCCTAATGCCTGTGCGCGTATAATTATTCATCAAATTCAATTTCAGAAAATGACCGCATAATCGAATAAATGGTATAATCTCCGTTCATATAATCCCTAAAATCTGCTCAATCCCGGCCAGTTTTCCCACCTCATAAATAATACCAACTAATGACAATATGTTTAAACACAATATAAGATAAAATTTTACCTTTGCATGCTCATTCCCAATCATGAGCGATCAGATTAAACATGAATGCGGTGTGGCATTTATCCGCCTTTTAAAGCCACTCTCTTTTTATCAGAAAAAGTACGGGACTGCCCTGTACGGACTAAACAAGCTTTACCTTTTAATGGAAAAACAGCACAATCGCGGGCAAGACGGCGCGGGCGTTGCTACCATTAAACTGGATATTGAGCCTGGGAAGCGGTACATAAGCAGGCACCGGTCAATGGCCTCAAACGCCGTTGCTGATATCTTCGAATATATCCAGAAAAAGTTTGCTGAGATACAAAAGGAAACGCCTGAAAAAATGGCTGATACCGAATGGCTCAAAGAGCACGTAAGCTTTACCGGCGAAGTGTTGTTGGGCCATTTGCGTTATGGTACGCACGGTAAAAACAGTATAGAAAACTGCCACCCCTTTCTGCGCCAAAACAACTGGATGACCCGTAACCTGGTTATTGCCGGTAACTTTAACATGACCAATGTTGATGAGCTGCTGCAACAATTGTATGACCTTGGCCAGCACCCTAAAGAGAAAGCCGATACCGTGACCGTTCTTGAAAAAATGGGCCACTTTATTGATACCGAGGTGCAAGGCTTGTTTGACCAGTACAAACGCGAAGGCCTTGACGATAACGCCCAGATTAGCAAGCTGATTGCTAATGACATGGATGTTGCCAAGATATTGCGTAAAAGCGCAAAAAACTGGGATGGTGGTTACACTATTGCAGGTATATTAGGCCACGGCGACGCGTTTGTAATGCGCGACCCGGTTGGCATCCGCCCGGCATATTATTATTATAACGACGAAATTGTGGTTGCCGCTTCAGAGCGCCCCGCTATTATGACGGCCTTTAATATCCCTATCGAGGAGATTAAGGAGATAAAACCGGGCCATGCCCTTATTGTAAAAAAAGACGGTAAGATAACCGAGACCATGTTTAGTGAGCCTTTAGAGAAAAAGGCATGTTCTTTCGAACGCATCTATTTCTCTCGTGGCAGCGATGCTTCTATTTACAAGGAGCGTAAACAACTGGGCAGGTTGCTTTGCCCGCAGATACTGGATGCTGTGGAAAACGATGTGAAGAACACCGTATTCTCGTACATTCCAAATACTGCCGAGGTTGCCTTTTACGGTATGGTTGAGGGTATCCACAAATACATAAAAAAATACCAGCGCGACAGGTTACTGAACCGCGACGATAAAATTAGCGAAGAAGAATTAACGGAAGTTTTGGCACTTGCACCACGTGTGGAGAAGATAGCCATTAAGGATGTAAAACTTCGTACATTTATTACCCAGGATGCCGACCGCAGCGAGATGGTTGCCCACGTTTACGATACCACTTACGGTTTAATAAACAAGGATGCCGATACGCTGGTGGTTTTGGATGACTCTATAGTTCGTGGTACTACTTTAAAGCAAAGCATCCTGAAGATCTTAGACCGCCTGGGCCCTAAAAAGGTTGTGGTAGTATCATCTGCCCCGCAGATCCGTTACCCGGATTGTTACGGTATAGATATGTCGCGCATGGGCGAGTTCGTGGCTTTTGAAGCCGCGATAAGCTTGTTGAAAGAGCAAGGTAAAGAGAATATCATTGTTGAGGTTTACCAAAAATGTAAGGATAGCTCAAAACTGGCTAAAGAGGATGTAGAGAACTATGTAAAAGCCATCTATGCGCCGTTTACCGATCAGGAAATCTCTGACCGTATTGCCAAAATTATAACCCCGCCAAATATTACGGCTAAGGTACAGGTGCTTTATCAAACCCTTGATAACCTGCATATTGCTTGCCCAGATCATACCGGCGATTGGTACTTTAGCGGCGATTACCCAACCCCGGGTGGTAACAAAGTGGTAAACCGGGCCTTTGTTAACTGGATGGAAGGTAACAACCAAAGGGCTTATATGTAATTGCTTGAGGCGAAAGCTAAAGGAAAAGGCGAAAGGTGTAAACTTTTCGCCTTTTTTTGATTTTCGATCAATCCAAATAGTATTTGTCATTCTGAGCGATAGCGAAGAAGCTAATAGTAAACTGTGCATATGCGCCAGGTATGTTGGCGAATAGATGCTTCACTATCGTTCAGCATGACAAATTGAAATAGATTTTCAGTACTTATCCACTAATAACTGGGGGGCTTTGGCTTACGTTACCGCCGGTGCCGAAAATATAAAATGCGTTACCAACCTATCCACCAATACCAACGAGGCGATGATGAGGGCAATCCCGGCAACTTCATTTAGGCGGTGTACAAATTTTACGGAGATACGGTCGCGGAGTTTATTGGCGTAAAACGCCTTTACAGCATCCAGTCCAAATTGTACAATAAGGATGGTGGCAAACATCACGGCAATTTTAAACGATCGGTTATGCACGCCGGCATGATAAACGGTACTGGCGGCACCAATTACAACCGTCCAATGCAGCAGCACGGTTGGGTTAAAAATGCACATCACAAAACCTTTAAAAAAATACCCCGCATGGTTTATTTTGCTGGGGATGTTGTTGTTGTACTTAACAGCGGCCTTTTTAAAGATGTAGTAGACACCGATACTGAAGAGGATGATGCTGCCTACAATACCCGCTATGGTTTTATCGTGTGCGGTTACATCAAAGTATTGCGAACCAAAAAGGATGGCGCCAACGAAAACCATATCACAGGTTACTACGCCCAGGGCGAGGGAAAGGCCTGCCTGAAAACCACTCTCAATACTGGTTTTTATCAAAGCAAAAAAGACCGGGCCTGTTATAAACGTAAGCACTAATCCAAATCCAATTCCCGAAATAATGGCTTCTATCATTATGTAGGCTTATATATCCTGTTTCTCCCTACAGGTAAAAAATCAGGACACTAAGATGCAAATTTATCTTTTAAACAATGGTAATATAAAGTGGTAATTTAATTTTTCAAAAATTTATAGTCATAATTATAAAATTTGATTTATGTTTAGTGTTTTAAACACCAATAGTATTAACCTTAATTAAACAATGGCACAAGACAACACAAAGAGTAATGGTTCGGCCTTATATACGCTGGTTACCGTATTCTTCTTTTGGGGCTTCTTAGCAGCTTCTAATGGTATTTTTATCCCATTTTGTAAGACACATTTCCACCTTACACAATTCGAATCCCAACTTATCGATTTTACATTTTATGGCGGGTACTTTATCGGGTCGCTAATATTATATTTTGCTTCGCAAATAAGTAAAACGGATATCTTAAATAAATTAGGTTACAAAAACGGTATCATTTTGGGTTTAATAGTATCTGCTGCAGGTGCATTATTAATGATACCCGCGGTCGCTACAGGTTCATATGCCTTAGTATTATCAGCAATATTTGTTATTACTATAGGCTTCTCTCTACAGCAAACTTCTGCAAACCCGTTTGTAGTGGCCTTAGGCCCATCTGAAACTGGGTCTAACCGATTGAATTTTGCAGGTAGTATAAATAACATAGGTGGTTTATTAGGCCCCGCTGTTATTAGTATTGTTTTGTTTGGTTCGGCTAATAGCCATATCGCACCGGAGGATGTGAAAATATCATCTATCGATAATTTGTACTACATATTTGCAGGCTTGCTGTTAGCAGTGGCACTATTCTTTTGGTTATCAAAATTACCGGTTGTTACCAGTGATGAGAAAGTTGAAACTACCAGTAAACCGGGCAAGCCAATCATAGTAATGTTTATAGCATTTTTAATTATCCTTGCTGTAGATCCATTGGTAAGCATTACAGGTATATCAAAATCCGTTTACATATATTCTACATTAGCATTGATCATTGTAACTTTGATGGTTTCTTTGTTTTCTGCTAAGAAAGATAACCAAGGTTGGGGGGCAATGCAGTATCCTCAATTAATTTTGGGTATGATAGCTATTTTTACTTATGTGGGAACCGAGGTTACCATACAAAGTAACATGGGCGCATTGCTTAAAACGCCATTATTCGGCAACTTCAAAGATTCGGAAATCGCCCCATATATCTCATTATACTGGGGTAGCTTAATGATCGGTAGGTTCACCGGCGCCATTGGTGCATTTAATTTGTCAAAAATGACAAAGAACATTTTAACTGTAATAGTGCCTTTTGTTGCGTTTGGTATCGTATTATTAGTTAATCGCTCAACCGTTGCCGATGTAAGTTCATTATTTGTTTATGGCATAAGCATCGGGATATTAGTGGTAGCTTTTTTTATAGGCCAGCAAAAACCGGTACGTACCTTAGTTACATTTGGCGTATTAGGTGTGATATTTATGCTTATAGGTTTATTCACAACTGGTATGACAGCGGTATTTGCTTTCATCAGCGGGGGCTTGTGCTGTTCAATTATGTGGCCATCTATTTTCTCTTTATCTATAACCGGTTTAGGAAAATACACAGGTCAGGGTTCAGCATTCTTAATTATGATGATCCTGGGTGGTTCAATTATACCGCCAGTACAAGGCTTTATGGCTGATACTATCGGCATACATCAATCTTACATAGTGCCTGTAATTGGGTTTGCTTACATTGTGTTTTTTGCCTGGAGAGTAAGGGGTGTTTTAATAAATCAAGGAATCAACATAGACCATGTTCAGGTTGAAAAAAGCGGAGGACACTAAATTTATTTTGTCCTGAACAGGAATTAAGCGAATTAATGAATTTTAAGAATTCTATTAATTCGCTTAATTATTTTAATCCCAGTTCGAACAACCAACGATACAACATGAAACCAAGTTTCGAACATATTTTTATGAACCTGGCAACCGACCTGGCCCAACGCTCGCACTGCGTAAAGGCCCAGGTCGGTGCCGTTTTAGCTAAAGACACCCGCATTATATCCATTGGGTATAACGGCCCGCCTGCTGGCACCCACAACTGCGACGAGGAGTGGCCCCAAACAGGCTGCGCCCGAGATTCTAAAGGCAGCTGCTCGCTTGCCCTGCATGCTGAGGAGAACGCCATCCTGTACGCCGTAAAAAACGGTGCTAACCTCGAGGGTGCTACGCTTTACACCACGTTATCGCCATGCCTGCCATGCGCAAGGCTCATTTTCTCTGCCGGTATAAAACACGTTTACTTCGATAAATCATATGCCCAGTACAAAGGCCTCGCCAGTGATGAAGGTGTCGACTTTTTGAACCGTTTCGGCGTAAATGCTGTGCAGTTTCCAGGGGAGTAGGTTTTTCAAGGTGTCATTTCGAACGAGGTACGAGGAGAAATCTTCTACAAGCAATAAGTGTCCGCCATGTGGAATTATAATTATTACGTTTACATTACTACAAATCACAACCGAACCGTGTTGTATATTGGTGTTACAAATGATTTAAACAGAAGGTTATTTGAACATCGCGAAAATAAAGGCACAGGTAAATCATTCACTGCAAAATACTACTGTTATAATTTAGTGCACTACGAGCATTTCTTTAATATAGAGCACGCCATTGAACGAGAAAAAGAGATAAAGAAATGGCGACGAGAGAAAAAAGATGCCTTAATTAAATCAACCAATCCTGATTGGAAGTTTTTGAACGACGAAGTAATGGGTTGATCTTAAAGTTAAGCCTTGCAACTGTTAAAGCTTGGAGTAGAAGATTTCTCCTCGTACCTCGTTCGAAATGACATGGTGGTAGTTTTCTAAACAAATTGCATTGTGTTTCAGAATTGCGTTTTAATGCGTTCAGCTTTGGTCTTTCAACTTTCAATTTTACCCTTTCAGCCCCTCAATCTTATCCAGCGCGAACTGTAACTGCTGCCCGGGGGTAAGGTTGGTATTATCCAGTATAATGGCATCCGTGGCGCGTACAAGGGGGCTTTCGGTGCGGGTGGTGTCCTGGTAATCGCGGTGGGCGATGTTCTCAAAAATATCTTCTAAGGTAACGTCGGGGTTTTTCAGGTGGATCTCGTCGTAACGGCGCTGCGCACGAACCGCCGGGTCGGCTGTCATGAAGATCTTTAGGGGGGCATTAGGGAATACAGCGGTGCCAATATCGCGGCCATCCATCACAATATTTTTTGATTTCCCCATGCGTTGCTGCTGCTTTACCATTTCGCGGCGCACTTCTTTCAAAGCAGATACCGCGCTAACCTTTTCAGATACCGGCATCTGGCGGATCTCTTCAGAAACTTCCTCGTCGTTTAGTGTGATATGGGTCTCGTAATCGCGCGAGTGAAAGTTGAGGTGGATGTTTTTCAACGCTTCCTCAATTTGCCCGTGATCGGTAAGGTCAATATTGTTCCTTAAAAAATACAAGGCTACGGCACGGTACATGGCGCCGCTATCTACATAAATGTAATGAAGTTTTTTGGCTAATGCCTTGGCCAGCGTGCTTTTACCGCATGATGAGTAGCCATCAATAGCTACTATAATATTATTGCTCATCGTGGTTCGAAGTTACGGTTTTTAGTGATTAGTTGAATGGTGATTAGTGGGTAGTTAACGAAGCTAAACGAACTTTTCACCACTCAACTTAATCAACCACTTACTATATTTGCCTCATGAACTTAACTAAGGCCGACCTGCAGAAAGAAATTTCTTACAAAACATCGCGCAGCGGGGGTAAAGGCGGGCAAAACGTAAATAAGGTATCAACCAAGGTCGAGTTACTTTTTTCTATCGATAACAGCATCCTGCTTACCGACGAAGAGAAACTATTGCTAAACCAAAAGCTTCAAAACCGTTTCAATAAAGATGGCTTGGTGCAAGTAATCTGCGATGAAGAACGCAGCCAATTCCTTAATAAAGAGATAGCGGTAGAACGCCTCATAGTACTTATCACCAACGCCCTGCACAAACCAAAGGTACGCAAACCAAGCAAGGTTAGCCGCGCGGCTAAGCTGGCCCGCCTGGGTAATAAAAAGATCCAGTCGACTAAAAAAGCCGACCGTAAAAAGAATTTTGATTTTTAATCAAACCTGTACAGCACACTTAACGACCCCCACTGGTGGGTGCTTTTTGCCTGTTGTTTAACTTCGCGGCTGTTGATTACCGCGCCAATATCAAACACAAAGCGGCTGGTGGTTAACGCTACACCCAACTGATTGCTAAATACAAAGTGATTGATATCGCCAACAATTTCTTGCGTGCCCGGCTCCGGGTGGTCCTTAAAAATGTTGCCCTGCACGGTGGCATCATATAACACCCCATTTATTTGCGGTTTGTAATAGAAGAAAAGTTCCTGATTATGCAGCAGCGGGGTGCTTGTATTTTTGCTCGCTGTGCTTTGTGTACTTACGGATTGGAACAGCTGATTAAAATTACCCAAACGGATCATTGGCCCGATACCGGCGGCGTTAAAACCTGTACCCGCGTTTACGTAACCGGCATAACTGATATCGGCCCACGAGTTACGTGCAATTAGCTTATTTACCTCGAGGTTGAGGTTAAGCTGCGGTGCATTGCGCACCTGGTACTGCCAGGTGTTAAGTTCGTAAAAACCAAAGGTATTGTGGATGAATTTTTGGATGGCGTAGCCACCCGCCGCAGGGCCTATAATCCCCACCCGTGCTGTTAACTTAACCGCGGTCTCATTTTTATAAATGATGTTTCCGGATAAGCCAAGGTACAGGTAACCGGCAACAGGCCTGTCCACAAAATCCGCAGAAGGCAACCTGCCCGACTGCGCGTTATAGATCTTTTGGCCAAGCTCGAACCCTACGATATAATTCGCGATATCGTCATGGTGCTTCATTTTGCTAAAATCAACGGCGTGGCGGTAGTTTAGAAAAAAACCATTGGTGTAATAACGGTCGGACCCCTGGCCCAGGAAAGAATCGTTATCCGACTGGAAACCAATTTCGTGCCCACGGGTTTGCGCGAAAGTGCTGGCGCCTGCAAACAGGCATATGGCTATCAAGAAAAGCTTATTCTTCATTATGGGATTATCGGTGCGCTAATGTAAAAAAAGCAGGGATAATATCCCTGCTTGTGTATTGATTTAAAACGAGTAACCCAAACTTAAATAGGGCCACCGGCTTTGTATTATTTGGGTGAGAAATGCTGAAATAAATTTAGCTTATCTTTTTCTTACTCCACCACCGGTTTCACTTCTTTTTCTTTCACCGTTAGGTCAAGCGGTTCGCTTACTAAATCGGTTAATAGGGCAAGGTTTATTACCTCGCGCATATCGGTAACGTAGTGGAAGGTAAGGTCGGTAATGTAGTCTTCTTTGATCTCCAGGATATCTTTCTGGTTGGATTTGCACAGGATGATCTCTTTAATATTGGCGCGTTTTGCCGCCAGTATCTTTTCTTTGATCCCGCCTACAGGCAGCACCCGTCCGCGCAGGGTTATCTCACCTGTCATGGCCAAATGTGGTATTATTTTACGTTGGGTAAATGCCGATACCAGCGCGGTGAGCATTGTTACACCTGCCGACGGGCCATCCTTAGGGGTAGCACCTGCCGGTACGTGCACATGCACATCCCATTGTTCAAAAAGTTTTGGGTTAATATTAAAGTAAGCTGCATGCGCGCGCAGGTATGCTAACGCTATGATAACCGATTCCTTCATTACATCGCCAAGGCTGCCGGTTAGGGTAAGCTTGCCATTGCCGGGGCTTAAGCTGGCCTCAATAAACAATATATCACCGCCTACCGATGTCCAGGCCAAGCCTGTTACCACACCGGCGGTATCATTATTCTCGTAAAGGTCTTTATCGTAAAATGGCGCGCCCAGTATCTTTTCAACTTCTTTTTTGCTTACAAGTACATTGTATGGCTCTTCCATAGCGATGTTTTTCGCAACACCACGAATTACTGATCCTATCCTTTTCTCCAGCGTACGAACGCCCGATTCGCGGGTATAATCTTCTATCAGTTTTTCCAATACATCGGCCTTTACCACAACATCTTTAAGAGTTAAGCCGTGGGCTTCGCGCTGTTTTGGAAGCAGGTGTTTCTTGGCAATTTCTATCTTTTCTTCAATGGTGTAACCGTTTACCTCGATGATCTCCATCCTATCTAACAAGGCGGGCTGGATGCTGCTCAGCGAGTTGGCGGTAGCGATGAACATCACGTTAGACAGGTCGAAATCCATCTCTACGTAATTATCATAAAAAGTGCTGTTCTGTTCAGGGTCAAGCACTTCTAACAAAGCAGATGAAGGGTCGCCACGGAAATCGGTGCTTACCTTATCAATCTCGTCCAGTATAAATACCGGGTTAGCCGCGCCCGCTTTTTTCACCGACTGGATTATCCTGCCCGGCATAGCGCCAATATAAGTTTTACGGTGCCCGCGGATCTCCGCTTCGTCCCTAACGCCACCTAAAGCCATCCGTACATATTTACGGCCTAATGCTTTAGCTATCGATTTACCCAACGATGTTTTACCAACCCCCGGGGGGCCAACCAAACAAAGGATGGGCGCTTTCATGTTATGTTTCAACTTCAGCACCGCCAAATATTCGATGATGCGCTGTTTTACCTTATCAAGGCCAAAGTGGTCCTTATCAAGCACCTTTTGTGCCCTTTTAAGGTCAAAATTATCCTTTGTAAAATCATTCCACGGTAGGTCAAGCAGCAGCTCCAGGTAATTGATCTGCACCGAATAATCTGCTGCGGCAGGGTTGGTACGGGCAAGTTTTTCAAGCTCTTTGGCAAAATGGGTTTTAACCTCTTTGTCCCATTTCTTTTTCAAGGCACGCAGGCGCAGGTTTTCGATCTCCAGATCGGGAGAGGTGCCACCCAGTTCTTCCTGGATAGTTTTTAGCTGCTGGTTCAGAAAGTAATCGCGTTGCTGCTTGTCAAGGTCTACACGCACCTTGGTCTGGATTTGGTTTTTTAGCTCCAGCATCTGCAGGTCTAAAGTAAGATGTTCCAGCACTAGGTTTACCCTGTCGCGCAGGCTTGCAGTTTGCAACAAAGCCTGTTTAGCAGCCATATCCGCGTTCATATTAGATGATATGAAGTTGATCAAAAACGATGTGCTTTCGATGTTACGGATAGCAATACCTGCCTCGCTCGGGATATTTGGCGATAGTTGTATAATGTTCATGGCCATGTCTTTAACAGACGACACCATGGCTTTAAATTCTTTATCCTCTTTAGCTTTTATCTCTTTAAATGGCTCTATGCTCGCTTTGATGTACGGCTCGGTTTGCACCTCTTCCTTTAGTGTAAAGCGTTTTTTACCCTGTAGTATCACGGTGGTGTTACCATCCGGCATTTGCAGCATTTTTACAATGAACGCGATGGTACCAACCTTGTTTAGCTGGTCAAAAGTGGGGTCTTCTATACTTACGTCCTGCTGGGCAACAACACCAATAAGGCGCGTACCTTTGTTAGCATCGCGGATCAGTTTAATAGATTTATCGCGGCCAACGGTAATAGGGATCACAACACCGGGGAATAACACGGTATTGCGCAACGGAAGTATAGAAATAATATCGGGCACCTCTTCATTATTCATCTCCGCTTCATCCTCTGACGACATCAGCGGGAAAAATTCAGAATCTTCATTAATGGAGGGCATGGTATTCTTAAAATCGAACGGATCAAAACTCATCAATCACCTTTTATGTATGGTAACAACGTCATAATGGCAGGCACGGAAACTCCGGCCTTGCAAATACGGGTTAATTGCCAATAGTTATATATTCAAATATACAGTTTCAAGAGCTATGCCAATATACCTTAATCAACCGCGGTAAATTCCACGGGTTTGTAAATGATTGATTTGTTGTGGTTTGCGGCCATAAAATAAATAACACAAGGTTTAATGGATTTTGATGAAAGTGGAAAAAAAGTCATGCGGGATTAAGGTGCCGCATAGTTTACTAACCCCGCGGCACTACGTGCGCCACCCTCTCTTTTATTCAAATAAGTTGTACACTTGTCTAAATTTATTAACAAATTGCACGGGGGACATAATAATTAACCACATTGGTAGTTTATGTATTGTTAACGAATGATACCCGCTAATTAAGTATGAGGCTGTCGGCTATAATTTCTTTGATCCTGTTTACATCGGTAGAAACGCTATCGGCGCAAAACGCTTATGTGAAAATGGGGCAGCAGGCTTTTATGGATGGCAACTTTAAAGCCGCTGTAAAACAACTGGAAAAAGCCTGTATTGTAGATTCTACCAACGCCAACGCTTACTGGATGCTGGGTTACTCTTATTATCACAGCGAAAACTACCGCAAATCTATCGCTGCTTATACCAAAGTTATTTTCATAAACCCAATAGATGCTACGGCATACTACTACCGTGCGCGTGCTAAAGGTTATTTGGGGAAAGATACCTACCTGTCGCCCCAAGAGCGCGAAAAACACCTGTTAGGGGCTATTTTTGACTTGACTAAAGCGATTGCTATTGATCCTAACGACCATGGTAAATGCTTCCAGACACGTGGTATTGCTTACCGCGAGTATGGTGTATTCAAATTGCAGCCCGGCGCTACCTTTGATAAGTTGCGAGGCATAAATTCCCTAAGGGCATCAGTAAGTGATCTGGAAAAAGTATTGGCCGATAATCCCGGAAGGTCTGATATCTCTACGCTGATAGAGCTTTCTAAAGAAAAACTGTCATCCGCCGTTGGCCATCACTAATTAGCAAAGCTGCCTTTTATCCGGTAGTTGTTTGCACCCATAATTTTTACATGCTGCATTTTTTCAATTAAGTAATAGGCATTTGGCGCGTAAACCAATTTTTCGGTGGTGTTGTACAGGATGTTGTGGGTATTGTTTAGGATAGAAATTGCTGTAACCTGCCCCGCTTTTTTGCGGATGATGATCTCTCGCGTTTTCAACTCCGGGGATTTGGCTTTGTAAACGGTGCTGTCTTCGTTTGATGTAATATCGTAGCTCTGTTTCCAGGCGGGTTTGTTTATGTCGCTTTCTGTGAACAGGTTAAGCTCTTTTTTCCAGCTGGCAATGCGTACCTTTTTGCTTTCGGCAGCGCCGTTGTGCGCTACAGATTTGTCCACTTCCGGGTTTTGTTTGGTAAGCAAGCTATCCTGTTTTTTGAAATAGTCTTTCAGGTCAAAGTATTTCAACTCGGCGCCGGTCTCCTTTATTTCGGGCTTGTTACAGGCGTAGCTGCTGCCCAAAAGCAGTAGCACGCTTGTATAAACAATATATTTTTTGAATGCTTTATACCAATACATTACCGGTCATTTCAGCAGGGATAGTTACGCCCAAAATATTTAATACGGTTGGGGCAATATCGCCCAGTTTACCATCCTTAACGTGCTTAACATCGCTATCTATAATAATACATGGCACCAGGTTAGTGGTATGGGCGGTATTAGGCGAACCGTCCTCATTGATCATGTAATCGGCGTTACCGTGGTCGGCAATGATGATAAACGAATAGCCTGTTTTTAAACCGGCCTCAACAACCGCTTTACAGCAGGCATCGGCAGTTTCGGCGGCTTTCATCACGGCGCTGAACACGCCTGTGTGGCCCACCATATCGGTATTGGCAAAGTTCAGACAAACAAAATCCGGCCAGCCGGCTTCCAATTCGGGGATGATGGCATCGCGGATGCCCTCGGCACTCATTTCGGGTTGCAGATCATAAGTAGCAACTTTTGGTGATGGCACTAAAAGTCGTTTTTCGTCTATAAACGCCGTTTCGCGCCCACCCGAAAAGAAGAACGTTACGTGCGGGTATTTTTCGGTTTCGGCAATACGGATCTGTTTTTTGCCTGCACTTTCTAAAACCTCGCCCAATGTTTTGCTCAGGTCATCCTTACGGAAAACCACCTTTACATTCTTAAAGGTTTCATCGTACGATGTCATGGTTACATAATGGATATCCAGCGGCGTCATATCATACTCCGGAAACTCCTTTTGAGTAAGCGCCTGCGAAATTTCGCGGCCCCTATCCGTACGGAAGTTGAAACAGATCACCGCGTCGCCATCTTTTATCACCGCGATAGGGTTGCCGTTCTCATCAACCTTAACAATCGGTTTAACAAACTCGTCGGTAACACCATCCGCGTAAGAGCTTTTTATTGATTCTAAAATATCATGGGTAGGTGCACCTTCGCCTTTTACCATAAGGTCATAAGCCAGTTTAACGCGCTCCCAGCGGTTATCGCGGTCCATGGCATAGTAGCGGCCAATGGCTGATGCCAAACGCACGGGGCTATCAGCAATGTGGTTCTCCAGGTCGGTAATAAACTTTAAACCCGAGTTTGGATCGGTATCGCGGCCATCTAAAAAGGCGTGTATAAATACTTTCTCGATACCCAATGCCTTGGTAGCATCTGCGAGGCCTTTAAGGTGGTTGATGTGGGCATGTACCCCTCCATCGCTCACCAGGCCAATCAGGTGCAGGTCTTTATGGTTATCTTTTGCATAGTTAAATGCGTCAAGTATGGTTTCGTTTTGTACAAATTCGTTATCAATAACGGCTTTGTTTATGCGGCCCAGTTCCTGGTACACCACGCGGCCGGCGCCAAGGTTCATGTGCCCAACTTCCGAGTTCCCCATCTGCCCTTCAGGTAAACCTACAGCAAGGCCTGAGGCTTCAAGCTTCGAGTTTGGATATTTGGCGATCATCTCGTCAAAGAACGGCGTATTTGCCGCCACAATAGCGTTTGATCTGTCGTTAAGGCCGTAACCCCAGCCATCAAGTATAATTAATGCAACTTTTTTTATGTTTTCCACAATGCAAATATAAAAGCAACGTTTATAGGTTGTAGGTTAAAACCTTTATTTTTTTAATTGCAACAATTCTTTGGTTTATTGGTCATATATAGTAATGAAACTAAGATACCTGCCGCTACTCACTTTGCTTTTTTTGCTGCCATTGGTAGCAAGCGCGGATGTTATTGATAAAATTACCAACCTTTTAAAAACATCAAACGCCCACGAAATAGCCAAATATTTTGGTAATAATGTAGATATCAGCATTGCGGAAGAGAGTAATTCCTACTCGGGAACACAGGCCGAAATGATATTGGATAAGTTTTTTAAGGATAATAAACCCCACACGGCCAAATTATTACACCGCGTTAGCTCTAACCCCAATTATAATTTTGGCGTATATATTTTAACTACCGAAAAGGGCAAGTTCAGGATCTCGTGCACGCTTAAGGAAGTAAATAAGGTTATGCAGATAATGGAGTTGCGAATAGAAACGGAAAAACCTAATTAGTGCGCAATTGTTCTTACTTTTGAAACTCAAAAAACAAAGGTTTGGACAAACAACTTATACACCAATTTATAGTTAATGCTTTAAGTGAAGATGTTGGCGACGGCGACCACACATCGTTATCTACCATTGAAGCGGGCACACAAGGCAAAGCAAAGTTATTAGTTAAAGATACGGGGATACTGGCAGGCGTTGAGCTGGCCTTAGAGATTTTCCGCGAGGTAGACCCAAACCTTAAGGTTACCGTATTTTTAAACGATGGCGCCGAAGTAAAACCAAAAGATATAGCCCTTGAAGTGGAAGGCGACGCCCGCGCCATATTAAAAGCCGAGCGCCTTGTGCTAAATTGCATGCAGCGCATGAGCGGCATTGCTACCACTACCCACCAAATTGTAGATATTTTAGCAGGTACCAACACCAAAGTGTTGGATACCCGCAAAACCACACCCGGCCTGCGCTATCTCGAAAAATGGGCTGTGCGCATAGGCGGCGGCGTAAATCACCGTTTCGGCTTGTATGATATGATCCTGATAAAGGATAACCATGTAGATTACTCTGGCGGCATCCGCCAGGCTATAGAAAACGCCAACAGATACCTTGCCGATACCGGTAAAAAGCTGGCTATTGAAATTGAGGTGCGTAACCTGGAAGAATTGGAGCAAGTTCTGCAAACAGGAAACGTGAACCGCATTTTGATTGACAATTTTAATTTTGAAGACCTGCGGCAGGCTGTAAGTATGATACAGGGCCGCTACATTACCGAGGCATCCGGAGGCATCACTATCGACAACATCCGCGATTATGCCGATTGCGGTGTAGATTACGTGTCGGTAGGGGCGTTAACTCATTCTGTAAAAAGTTTAGATCTGAGTTTAAAAGCTGTAAAATTATAATGATATATTGCGGTAGTATAACATCAATTTAATAATATTGCAGGCAGATGCTATCAGTCTACTCGATTTCGGCTCTTATTGCGGCTTACCTTTTCGGATCAATTCCTACTGCAGTATGGATAGGGCAGGCATTCTACCACGTTGACGTGCGCGAATACGGCAGCGGCAACGCCGGGGCTACCAACACATTCAGGGTTTTAGGTAAAAAAGCGGGTATTCCTGTTATGCTGTTAGATATTTTAAAGGGGTGGACAGCCACCAACCTGGCTTATGTTGTTGGTACAAGCGTAACCGGGCCGTTTAATTCGGTAGCGTTTGTTAACTTACAGTTAGCGCTGGGTGTAGCGGCCGTTATGGGCCATTTGTTCCCGATATTTGCCGGCTTTAGGGGCGGCAAAGGCATCGCCACACTTTTTGGAATGATATTAGCTATAAACCTGCCGGCTGCCTTGCTTTGCGTTGCTGTATTTATCACAACGTTGCTAATAACACGCTATGTATCGCTTTCATCGATATTAGCCGGGTTTATTTACCCTATAGGGATAACATTTGTTTTCCATGTGAGTATTAAATCGGTCATTATTTATGGGATGTGTATATTTATACTGGTATTGGTTACGCATCAAAAAAATATAGAGCGATTATTGAAGGGCAAGGAGTCGAAAGTTAATTTATTTAAAAAGAAAACCACCTAAATTCTATGAAAACACTTAAACCCCTACTGGCATTAGCTGTGATAGCAATTTCTGCGTATGCATGTTCAACCGTGCCACTTACCGGCCGCTCGCAATTGAGTTTAGTAAGCGATGACCAAATAAACCCCGCGGCAGCGCAAAGCTACCGCACCCTTTTATCAAATCCTGCAACCAAAGTCGTTAGTACCGGCACCGATGCCCAGCGTGTAAAACGTATAGGCAACCAGCTTGCTGTAGCTATAGATAACTATTTAAAAGCAAATGGTTACGGCAGCCAATACAATTACCAATGGGAATTTAACCTGATACAAAGCAAAGAAATTAACGCATGGTGTATGCCGGGCGGTAAAGTTGCCGTGTATAGCGGCATATTACCTGTCACCGCTACAGACGCAGGTTTGGCAACCGTTATGGGCCACGAGATAGGCCATGCTATTGCCCACCACTCGGCCGAAGCGCTTTCACAGCAAATGGCAGTGCAGGCAGGCGGTACCGCAATTGGTGCCGCAACAGGCAGCAAATCACAAGCCACGCAGACCATTATCGGTACACTTTACGGTGTAGGCGGCCAGTTGGCTACTTTAAAGTATTCAAGGGATAAAGAGAACGAGGCTGATAGGCTGGGCTTAACCTTTATGGCTATGGCTGGTTATGACCCGCGCCTGGCCGTTAGCTTTTGGCAACGTATGGCTGCACAAAATCAGGGCGCTCCACCAGAGTTTTTAAGTACTCACCCAAGTGATGCTACCCGTATAGCTAATATACAAAGGCTTGTACCCGAGGCTATGAAATATTACAAAGGAAAATAAGAAATGCTTCAAAAAGGCCATCAGATACTCTGGTGGCCTTTGTTGTTTAAAGTGCTATAGCGTAGATTTTACTTCCCGGTCATTGCTTCGCTCGACCACCATTTCTACGTAAACGGAAGAGGGTTATATTACCTACCATTTTATAACCCTCTTTGCGCAGCAGAGAGGGTCGACCAGCGGAGCGAAGTCGGGGTGAGTAGATCTGCGGCACACTAAAACAAACCACCAAATTCGTACTTTTACCATTATGGCTACTTCTAAATCACGCTTCCTTACAGCCCAATGGCGCAACCTGGTGATGCTGAATTATGAGGTTGATCCTGAGATATTAAAGCCACACCTGCCCGCCGCTACCGAAATTGACCTTTGGGAGGGCAAGGCATTGGTAAGTATGGTGGGTTTTATGTTTCAGGATACGCAGGTGCTGGGCATCAAATGGCCTTTCCACGTAAATTTTGAGGAAGTGAACCTGCGCTTTTATGTACGCCATTTTGATGGTAAACAATGGAAACGCGGCGCGGTATTCATCAGCGAGATAGTGCCAAAAAGTATTATCGTGCTGATCGCTAACAATTTGTACAAAGAGCATTATCGTGCGCTGCCAATGCGGCATTCCATCACAAAATCCGGCTCAAGCCATACGCAGTTCTTATACGAGTGGAAGTTAAAAGGTATATGGAACAAGCTTGGCGCTACCGTGCGCAACAGCCTTACACCAATAGTAGCCGGAAGCCCCGAAGAGTTTATTTTTGAACACTACTGGGGCTATAATTATTTAACCGACCGTAAAACAATGCAGTACCAGGTAGAACATGTGTCCTGGCAAATTGCGGAGGTTAAAGACTTTGTTTTTGAAGCGGATATAAAGGAATTATACGGCGATGCTTTTGTGCCGTACCTAAGTGCGAAACCTGTCTCGGCCTTTTGGGCAAACGGCTCGGAGATAGCGGTGAGGATAGCGGATAAATTGTTGCTGGATCCTGTGTTGCCGGGGTAGATAATCAAAACCAACCTGTCATTTCGAACGAGCATGAGGTGGGGTGTGCGCGGCGCGAAGAGAAATCTTCTACGCTCTACATTCAGAAATATGATGATTTACTTATCAGACGCAGAAGATTTCTCCTCGTACCTCGTTCGAAATGACATTGAAGGTTTTTTTTCCCGTTGTTGGTGTTGTCACCAACAACCCTTAGGCAAGTAGCAGACAGGCATAGCGCCTTGTTGTTGACAACACCAGCAAGGGCGGGAAGTGTTCACGTTCACGGCCATGTGTGCGTGTGAACAGATCGTATCTTCCTTATAATCAGAGTTTAAATTTTTTTGTTGTTGATGTTGTACGTATCTTCCTTATAATCAGAGTTTAAAGTTTTTGCCGTTGTTACCAACAACCTTTAGGTAAGTAGCAAATAGACATGGCTTCTTGTTAGTAACACCAACAAGGGCGGGGAACGAGCAATTGGCGGTTATCGTGTTACCCCTAAAACTTCCAATATCGCTTTTGCCTTTAGCAAACATTCCTCGTATTCGCTTTCGGGATCGGCATGGTAAGTAATAGCACTGCCAACGTGGAACGACAGATACTTTTCGGCGCTATTATACAGCAACGTACGGATCACTACGTTAAAATCAAAATCACCATCGGGACTAAAATACCCCACCGCACCGGAGTACACGCCGCGTTTGCTGCGTTCATATTGTTCCATCAGCTGCATGGCGCTTATTTTGGGGGCACCCGTCATGCTGCCCATCGGAAAGGTATTTTTGATAGCCTCAACTGCAGATACATCATCGCGCAATTCGCATACTACCGTTGATACCATTTGGTGTAGCTGTTTAAAGCTTTGGATGCCGTAAAGTTCTTCCGTTTTAACGGTACCGGGTTTGGCGGAGTGGGTAAGATCGTTACGCACCAGGTCTACTATCATTACGTTTTCCTGCAATTCCTTAGGGTGGTTGCGCAATTCTTCGATGATGGTTTTATCAATGGCTTCATCTGCATCTCGGCGAGCAGTGCCCTTTATAGGTTGCGAGATGAGTTTGCTTCCCCGCTTCGCTAAAAACCGCTCGGGCGAAGCACACATGATATAATTACCTTTCCATTTAAAAAAAGTAGAAAATGGGGTGGGCGATAGGCCGTTTAAATTTTGGAAGATGGATAGCGCGTCTACATTAGCATCTTCCGCGTAAAATTCCTGGCAAAAATTAGTTACATAGATATCGCCACGCACAATATGCTGCTGAATTTTTTCTACCGTTTCTACATACCCGGCTTTGCTGAAGCGAGGTTGTAGTTGGACTACGGTCTGATTTTGGCGCGAAACGAGTTCGGCTTGCTCTATTGCCTCTAATATTGCTTGTCCGTCTCCTCCTGTTATTTCAACTTCATTGCCTTTTATACAAATAAGGATCTCGGGTGCGAAAAAGTAGAGGTCGGGGAAGTTAAGGTGGTCCGGGTTGTTGGAAAGAAGGTTCTCAACTTCATTCTTTAGGTCGTAACCAAAAAAACCGGTGATCCAGCCGGGATTATCAGTCCTAAACGTAGTTAATTGCGAAAAAGAATCACCTGCGTTGGCCGTTAGTTCGGCTTTGGCACCAATGGCTATTATGCTGTCAAACTTGCTATAAGGGTCGTTAAAACTATTGCTGTCGAGATAGCACAGGGTATCAGATTTAGCTGCCCATACAAGGGCCTTTTGTTTAAATAAAGCTACGTCGGTTACCTCGGTTATCACATGGCAAAAATAGTTAACTAAAGAAGAAATGAAGCATGATGTCTATTTTTGTTCTCGTATATTGGGGTTCTAAATGTACACAAAGCCAATGCAATTATATCTTTCAGGGTTTAGGAACAAGTTAGTATCAGGAAGGATTGCTTTTTACCAGTTATTTTTAATTTGCCTGCTTTTATCTTTATTCAACAGCCTTCTATTTAGCCTGATCGCTTATATTTTTTTCCCAACCCTAAACCTTGGCGATAATCCCATAGACAAATTAAGTATTTGGGAACAGTTTTTTTTAGGTTGTATCGTTGCACCCTTGTTAGAAACTTGGGTTTTTATGGTATTGCCGAATAAATTATTAATTAAAATCGGCGTAAAAAACATAAATCTTTTAATTATTATACCGGCTTTATTATTCGGCGTATCTCATTATTACAACTTACTTTATATAGCTGCAATGATTGTAGCCGGCCTGATCATGAATTTCCTTTATGTTTACTGTAAACAATTTAAAAGCAGTAGTGAAGCATTTTTATATGTGGTACTTTTACACACATTGTATAATATATTCTCAATTTTTTGTTAACCGATAATGGCGTTTTATTAGCGTATACTGAAGCCGAATTTTAACTAAATGAGTAGTCCTGAAATAGGTTGACTGTTTTTGATTACACAAACATTGATAAAAAAGCTCAAACATTCACCAAAGATGTTTGAGCTTTTTTGTT
>NZ_JBSRZI010000019.1:0-72910 GCF_054057495.1 Mucilaginibacter sp. UYNi724
AACAAAAAAGCTCAAACATCTTTGGTGAATGTTTGAGCTTTTTTATCAATGTTTGTGTAATCAAAAACAGTCAACCTATTTCAGGACTACTCAAAGAGAACTTAATTCGCCTTTTTCGATTGTTTTTTACCCTTGATTAAGCATAAACGTATCAAAATTACAGGATATTTCATCCGAATGGTTTTAAAAAGCAGTGTATCTAAGGTTGTATACAATGCCTTTTAAATTATATACATAATTTTCTTATGTATATAAAATTTGTTTACATTTGAAGTATGAGCACTAACCCATTGCTAAAAGGCAGCCTGCAAACTATTATTTTAAAGCTGCTGGAAGATAACGAGCAGATGTACGGATACGAGATAACCCAAAAGGTTAAAGAGGTATCTGAAGGTGAGATAATGCTTACTGAGGGCGCGTTGTACCCGGCACTTCATAAGCTGGAAGCGGATGGCTTCTTGGAAACCTTTACCCAGGTGGTTGATAACCGCGTACGTAAATATTACCGCTTAACCGAGCAGGGTGGCAAAGAGGTTACCAGCAAGCTTACCGAAGCACACGCTTTTATAGACCAGTTGCAAACTTTGTTAAACCTTAAACCCGCAGCCAAATGAAACCTACGGACAAACAACTAAAGGTATTACAGGATTATCTTAACAAAACCCTGAATTACAGAGAAACTTACGAGGAAATTTACGACCATATATTATCGGCAGTTGAATATCAACCAGGCAATATATCGTTTGAGGATGCCATTAATAACATCATCAGAAATGATTTTGGTAGCTCAAGCAATTTATTGAAAACCGAGCGCATCAGTAAAAAAGCTTTGGTTAAAGATTACCTCCGCAAATTCGCGAGATATTTTGTAGAGTGCTTCAAGTTCCCGGCAATGCTTTATATAGTTGGGTTAGCTATAGTAATTTATTACTTTTTTTCACAAATGAAATTTGACTTATTTGCTGTTGAATGCATCTTCGCCTGTGTTATCATTATACCGGGTGTTATTTATTTGATGCGGTTATACCAAACGGGATATATATTAGGTACAACGAAAAAATCGGCTAAAGACAGGTTGTTTGAGACGCTTGCCGGCATGCCATTACGCATTTTTATAATCCTTATTATTTGGGTAAATTCTCCATATTATAAAATATGGCCAAGCACAAACTATTACAGTGTGACTATATTGCTGATTGTTAGCATTATTTACAACATAACGTTATATAAGCTTTACAGGAGTGAGTTTAAAACAAAAGCGATAGCCAAATGATACTATCACCAGAAGAACTGCAATGGGCAACAGATAGGATGAAGATCTATGATATCAAATACCAGGAGATCTACTACGAACTGTTCGACCATGTTATTACCGCTATTGAAGCTAAACGAATTAAAGGCGACAACCGCAAAATAGACGTTGTTTTCCAGAATGTGGTAGATACGGATTTTGGTGGATATCGTGGTATCGAAGAACTTGCGCTGCAGCAGGCAAAAACCTATCGCAAATTTGTTGGTGGCACGTTCTCAAAAATAATCCGCGGTTATTTGACCGATTGGCGAATCTGGACGTTCACACTGGTGGTGTCTGCGCTTGCCTACAAATTGCCTGATACCAAGGCAATACATGTTGTGTTTTTGACTGTTGTTTTTTTACTTGCGTTTACTCCGTTATTATATTCCTTTACCTTAATATCGCGTAATGTTAAAACCATAAAGGGAAAAAAATCATTATTAAAGGGGCACGTAATGTCGTTAACCTATTTACCGGCATCATTACTAAACGCTATCATATACCTGCCAACTTTTTTTACGGGGATTATTGATGGAGATAACGGTTTTAAGCTGATGCAGCACTGGCCTTTGCCCGCGCTTATGCTGGTGTTGGTAGTTTTTGCGGTGCTAAACCTAAGCGCTATAACCTTTGCTACCGGGTTTTGAAGAAAGGCGTAAGCTAATTTACTTCAACTTTAACGTTCCTTTGCCAAAATCAATAACGGCTTTATATTTCATTAAAATATCGCTGCCCAGTACTCCCAAAACTTCGGGGTGGCCCAGTTCGCGGTAGGCTACATTTATGGTAGATAGGTTTAGTACCGCCACTTCCAGTTCAGGTATTAGCAGGTCGCCTATCCAGATATTCTCGATAACCGCGGTGGCCGACTCCATGGTATTGGTGCCTAAGCCTGTAGATAGCCTGTCACTTACAATAATTGCGGCTTGTTCATTTGCTGCTATCAGCAGTTGGTGGTCAAACGCCGTACGCGACGCTCCTGTATCTAATACCACTTTAAAAGGCTTGCCAAATATCACTACATCCAATAGCGGATGGAATCCATCCCCATGCAGATCAATAATATTAAGCGGAACGGATATCGAGTTTTTAGCCATTGGTTGTACGGTAAGTAGGGATTAGACGCATCTAACCCCTTAATATTACAATCACTATCCCATTAGCTATCGGGACAGTAATTGTTTAGAACGGATAACCGATAGCGATATTCAAAATAGCATTTTTAAAACTTGGGCTTATAGACCGTGACCCGGTTGCATCAGCATAAGGCTTCATAAGCGGAAAACCAAGATCGGTACGCAGCACCAATATGGTGGCATCAAACCTTAAACCTACACCCGCATCAACCGCTAATTGTGTTAAAAACTTAGGGCCAAATGTACCGCCGGCCTGGTGTGGCTTAGCGTTCCAGATGTTACCTGCATCAGCAAATAAAGCACCGTAAACAATGCTGAATAGCTTTTGGCGATACTCAATATTTGCCTCCAATTTTATGTCGCCGCTTTGGTCGGCAATAAAGCTATCTCCGCTAAGTGGAGTAGGGTCTACACTGCCCGGGCCTATTGACCGTGGCCTGAAGCCCCTTAAACTGTTTGGCCCTCCAATAAAAAATTGCTGGTTGTAAGGCAATATTGTTGAGTTACCGTATGGTAAACCAACGCCCACTAAAAAGCGCGTGGCAATTTTGCTGCCGACGCTTAGTTTGTGGAAAAACCTTATCTCGCTCTCTACCTTGGCGTATTGGTTAAATATGGTACCAAATAGTTTTTTCTCTTTACCAGCCAGCGTATCGGCACCGGTAATAATACCATAAAGGTTGTTGGACAAGCTTACCTTGCCGCGGAAATAAATGCTGTTGGTACGGTAATCTTCTGTGGTGTTATCATAAGTGTAAGCATAGCTTGGGCCTAATGTAAACTGCGGATCGATAACGTGTTTAAGCGACGGGTTGCGGTTGTTTGGGTTATTGATACTATCCCTGTATAAACTATCTACAGTACGTGGTTTTACAAAAGTCGCTTCCAGCAAATTTAACTCGTGCGTCTTATGCACGTTGGTTTTAAACTGATATCCGAATGATCCTGTAAACGAGTTAAGAGAGTATAACTTTTGCCTCGTAACCGATGTGTATCCTAAAGATAACACCGTACGTGGTATATAAGCGTTTGATGAATTTAACTTGAACGGCGTTATTAGGCGCGGCCACGACAGGCTGGTTTGCACACCATATTGGAATACGTTAAAGCCGTTATTTTGCCCGCCTATCTGCACATCTGTACTACCAAATAAGGTTACGGTAAGCAACTCGCCACCTTTAAAGGCGTTGCGGTTTTTCCAGCTCAGGTTTATTTGTGTACCGGTATAATTTGCTGATGTGGTGCGGCCAATAATTTCTGCCTGTAGCGATTTGCGTTTGTAAGGGGTAAGGAAGTAATAAACATCCAGTTTTGGCGAATCGGGCGTTACATCTTCAAACCTGTTTTTGACATATCGGTATGGGCCTAAATTAATGAACCTGTTAAGTGAGTTATTGTGGGTAGTGCGGCTGTACGCATCGTTAGGGTGCAGTAGCACCGTATTTGCAAAAAGGTATGGCCTTGCGGTGTTACGCGGGTCTACAATGTTATACCAGCGGTAAGGCTTAGCCTGGTCAAGCTTTAAGGAAGTATCCCGCAAAGAGTAGTTCGGGTAAACGTATATATTACGAATGGTGTAAATTTCGCGGGCACGCTCCGGTGTTGTTTCCTTGATCTTAACCAACAGGTCTACCTTGTGGGTATCTACCGTACTATCAACCTTTACTATCAGTTGTTCGGGCGAAAAGAAGAAGAATCCTTCATCCTTCAAACGCGTATCGATACGGATGCGTTCTGATTTAATAACGTCCAGATTATACTTATCGCCTGTTTTTAATAGTGTACCAGCCTGAGCGCCTTTAATAGCGGTATCTAAATTATTATCTGTTGCACCAGGGAAAGTTATATTACGAATGGTATATGAAGGGCCGGGCAACGCTGTGAACACAGCCGAAGCGGTTTTCTTTTTACCAACAGTATCGCCACTAACCGCCGCCTGAAAATAACTTTCGTTTTGCAGGCGGTTGGTCATGATCTCACTATTCTTCGTCAAATCTACCTGGCTTACATAAACCGGTGGCTCACCATACTTGCTCAAAAACTTTTGGATAAAGCCGTGGCGGGCTTTTGTTTTATAATATAGCCAAAGTTTAATGCGCATGCCCAGTAACGACGCATTTGGTTTAGGGCGTATCAGCGTTTTCATTTCGGCACTAAGCGCTTTGGCATCACCTTTTGATATGTTCTTGTCATCAACCTTTACGGTACCGCCGGTGTATAATTTTTCACCCTCGGGTACATATTTGGTGGTACTACAAGCGTTTAAAATTATGGCCAGCGATAGTAAATAAATTATCCGTTTTATCATAAGGTAGTGGTCTGGGTCTTAGTTCTGTCTTCTTTAGCTTTTTCTTGCGAGGCTTTTTCCTGTTCGTCTTTAACTTTCTGCTCCTCTTTGTATTTCTTGCGCATCGCTTTTTCTTCTTCGGTACGTTTGCGGAAGATCTCACGGAAACGGTTGTAGTCAACTGTTAATGAGAAGCCTAAACCAGTTTCAACGATCTGGCCCTGTATAACCACAAACTCATCTTTACGGTATGCACGCAAAGTGTAACGGCCGTCTTTACTCAACTTGTAATTTACCGATACGTTACCCGCTATATTAGACGCTTTTTGCCCCTGTTGCGCCCCCTCTAGGTTAAAGTTATTGCCAATCGATACCGTAAGCCTGTCGTTGAGGAACCTTTTAGATAGCCCCACGTTTAAATCTGTTCGGTTAGTTGCCGTGCCCGACGAGTAGTCCTGCCCGGATGTTAAACCGAAGTTTAAGTCAACACCTGATATTAAACCACCTGCAAGGCTGTTCAATTGATCGGTTAATAGGCTGCTTACGCTGTTGCGGATAGCACCCTGCACACCTGCACTACCGCCTTGGCTTTGCAGCGGGTTATCGCCAATAAAATGGCCCAGTACCAATACGCCAAGCACTTGTTTGTTCAACTCGTTAGGGTCTTGTCTTATTTGCGACAGGCGGGTTTCAACAGTGTTAGTTACCTCGGCAGCAACGTTGTAATTGCTATCCGGCAAGGTAATGTCAAAGCTGATGTTTGGTTTCATCAACTCGTTACGTAAGTTAAGATTTACGTTGAACGGTAGTTTTTGTTTGTATTGGGTAGAGTTCTCGTCGCTAAGTTGGTTCGCTACCAAGTCTATCGGCGGCACGTTGGCTACATAGATAGCGGTCAGGTCTATATTCGCGCTGGTTGGGTCGCCCGTCCAGGTAATAGTACTGCCCTGTTTAAAGTTAAACTTACGCGATACGGTAGCGTACGATAAATTGTACGATCCGCGGTTTACAATGTATGTACCGGTTAAACTGGTTTTACCACTAGGGTCAATGCCGCCGCTTAAGTGTGCTTCGCCCAAAAGTTCAACCACGTCACCATTACGCTCATCTATCACGATGTTAAATTTGGCATTTTTATCGATGTTAACCGTCGCGTTCACATCAAGCCCGGTAATCTCAGATTTTTTGAGCGAGTCCAGTTGACGTGCCACTAATATCGAATCCATTTTTGGATCTCTCGAGTTCCAGAACTCCACAACACCCTTACGGTCTTCAACGCCCGGATCGCTGGTTGGCAGCACAAATACCATATCCGTTTTATCGTTTACGTTAAGGGTTGCATCAACCACCGGCTTAGCCATATCGCCACGGATCTTGATATCGGTATCCATATACAGCTTACCGTAGAATAATTTGTTATCTGCCTTGGTAGAATTTATCGCGCGGAAGTTGTTGGCTTTTATGTTCATGCCAAACTTAAAGTCGGTATAGGTTTTGGTGTACACCGAACCCGATACGATCGCCTTGTTGCCGGTAGAATCCACCAAAGTAAAGTCGTTAAAGCGGATGCCTTCATCATTAAACGTAATACTCTCCTGGGGCATGGTGAAGTAGGAGTTGAGCATGCTCACATTAAACCCAACCTTATTAAAGGTGATGTTACCCCGCACGGCCGGCGCGGTGGTGGTCCCCGTTATTTTTAAGTTACCGGTTATATTACCGCTCGAGTTTTTGATTGCACCAAAGCTAAAACCTTCAATGCTCTTCACTCCCAGGTTAACGATGTTCAGGTTCATGTCTAACCTGCTTTCAGGCAGGGTATAGTAAAAGCCGTTCAGGTCAACCTGGTTGCCACGGCCGGTTATGCTCATTTGGGCGGCATAAGCGTTAGCGGTTTGGTTGTTCACTTTCAGCGCGATATTGCCCACCGTATCGCCTTTAAAGTTAAAGTCGTTAACGTTAAGTGCCGCGGTAAATACCGGTGATTTCTGGAAGTTGCTAACCTCGGCGTTACCGTTAATGGTACCGCCAACCAACAACGAATCTTGCTTAGCCAGTTTGGTTAAGGTTTCGATACGGAAGTTTTTGAAATCGATATTTATTGGCCCATTGTACTGGCCGGATGTTGTATTGGCGCTTAGTACCTGGTTGGTGTTAGATATACTAAAGTTACGCGCCAGGATCCCCTTGCCGCCAAACATCAAAGCGTTGCTTGGGTTAACCGACCATGCTGTATAATCGAGTAGCAAGCCGTTCTCTAAAAAGCTGAACTGGTATTCATTTGGCATGGCGCTGAATTGGCCTGCAATGCGATAACGCTCTTTCTTAGCAGCATCCCTAACTTGCAGGCTGATACCCATTTTATTATTCAGGGCGCTGCCAGATACGCTGGTGAACAACAAATCGAGAGATGAGCCTACTTTTATTTCGTCAACAGTTAGGTTATAGTTTAAAGCGTTACTGGTATTAATAGCAAGCTTTAGGTTGTTAACCGTATTGGTGCCATAAATAACCTTTGGTGCCGATCCGTTTACGATCAACTCGCCGGTGGTGCTGTTAAAGCGGCCGTTAAATAATACCGGGTCAAGCTGTTTCAGGTCGGGTACAAATTGGGATACCAACGGTGTTTTAACCAAACGGGCGTCAAAAATAAATTGCTGCGGCGAATATTTAACTTTAACACGGGGTGTTTTGCTGCCCAGGCTGGTGTTGTAATATTTATCAACCACATCCTGTATGGCCGGCGCAATTTGGGTTAGCTTATACTTGCCCGCCATGTGGGCGTAAAACATAGGCGCTTTTAAATACAATGTGCTGCTATCGGCCGTAGCTGTAGATACCAGGCTTACGGTATCCAATTGGATGCGCTGACCGTTGTTGTTTATAATAAGATCGGTAGCTAATATTTTGGCGTTTAAATAATCCGGATCGGCAGTTGGTACATCAGCAATAATTTTACCGTGGAAACGCATAGGATTAGCCGTGAAATGCAATTTCTGCAGATCGATGCTATCCACCGAAAGTGTGGCATTAACCGATGGGTATTTTTTGTTCATGTTAGCCTTTGCATCCAAACTAAAGTTGATGTTTGGGTCTTTCATACGGGCCTTGGCTACGTAGCTGCCGTTGCGGGCAGTACCGTTCATCACTAAATTGCGATAGGTATAACCTTTTACATTAGCGCTCACAACATCGCCGTTAAACTTAAGGCTGGCAGTTTTTGGGTCGAGGCCGGTACCGCTGATGTTGGCCTTCATGGTTACAAAGCCAACCATTTGCGGCTGCTTGGTTAAAGCGCCTGCGTTGAGGTTATTGGCTTTGATATTAGCCGAGTATGTTTCGCTGCCTTTGCGTTTACCGCTCTTCATGGCGGCCACCAGGTCAACCGCACCATAGCTGCTGCGCAGGGCCAGTTTGGTGTTAAAGTTTTTCATGCTGCCTTTAAAGGTGCCTTTCAGGTCCATGTTTTCGGGCACGCTCACATTTGGTGGGATGGTGCCTTTTGGTACCAGGCGGGCAATATCATTACGCGTAGTGCGGAAATCATTAATGGTAACATCAAACACCGAATTTTCTACATTTGGCAAGCCGCGCATGTTAGCAGATGCTTTCACATAAGTGTTGCCAAAGCCGCTGATCTCTATATTCGGGATATGCAGGTTATCTACCGTGCCGTTAACTTTTCCGTTAATCTTAATAGTTGAATTTGGCGTTGATTTAAAAGGCTCCATAGAGGCCATGGTAGGCATCAACAGCAACACATCGCGTAAACCCAGCTTGCTGCCGTCTAAATTGGCGTTGATGCTTAATTTGCCCAGGTTATTAGTAAGCGATTCGATAGATGGGTAACCAACCTGCAGGTCCTTCTGAATAACCGAGCGCGGGGTTTGTACCAGCAGGTCTTTCAGATAAGCATTCTTTGGCCCATAGAAGAACGTAGTGTGGAATTTATTTATAGCCAACCCGCTTTTTTCAGTGAACGTAAAGGAGTTGATCCGGCCCGACAAACTATCGGTTGCGTAAGCGATATTCTCGGCATTGGCGTTCAAGTTTTTGATGTTCATGTGCGCAAAATCCAAACCGCGGGGTATCGGTTTTTGCGCGTCATTATCAAATTTAACGTTGTTATTGGCAAAGATCACTTTACCCAGATTGGCGCTCCAGCCTTTAGCCTGTGTCCTGGAGGTAAGGGTATCTATTTTTTTGATAGTTTTCTCTATAGCCTTGGTAACGGTGGCCGGCTTAGCAAAGCTTAAGCCTGCGTTGGTATTGGCCAACTCGATAGATTTGATGCCCACATGCTGGTTCTTCATGTCTATTTTATCCATGTTTACCAAAAACTTACCCAGATCAACCTTGGCGGCCATTTCGCTGCTTTTGTAATCAACCTTAACTTTGTCTACATTGATCTCGCCCAGGGCAATGTCCATATTTAATGGCTTGGTAGCGGTGTCAATAGTAGCAGCTTGTTTTATGGATGAACCGGCGGATGTTTGGATAATCCTGGCATTCACCCCACTTAAGTTAATTTTTGGAATGGTGAACTTCATCTTATCCAGGTCGAAATCCTTAATGCGGGTATCAAAGTGGCCCAGCAAAAATTTAACATCGTTGCCTGTAGTTACATCTTTGTATTTGATGTTTATCCTATCAAGGATGATCTTATCCAGCGAGAACTTCATGGTAGAGGTAGTATCCTCGGGTTTGACCTCTTTTTTTTGCTCGCCCACAAAGGCTTTAATAATATAATCGAAGTTAAAAAGGCTATCCGGCCCGCGGCTGATATTAGCGGTAATGCCTTCCAGGTTAATCTCATTTATTTCAACCTTGCGTTTCAACAGCTTAAGCATTGAAATATCTACCTTCAGTTTGTCACCGGCAATAAGGGTGTCTTTTTTCTGATCCTCAAAGTAAACATCTTCAAGCACCAGCATTTTAGGCAGGCCCAAGCTAATGTGGCCTATCTCGACTTTTGTGTGGATTTTATTTTGCAAAAAAGTCACAGCCTTGTCCTTAGCAAAATTTTGCACGGCGGGTACTTGTATCAAAATAACTACAAGCAATATCAAAAAGATGACACTCGCAATTATCCAAAGAATTGTTTTAAGGGCTATACGTCCAAATCGTTCCAAATTCGTAAAGGTTAGGGTGTCTACTTTTAGATGTGCAAATTATGTGCTAAAAACTGTACTATACGCGTTTTTAACACATATATCCAGCTATTGTTTTTCTCTTATTACGATAATTTGACTATAAGTACGTTTATTTTGAAGGCAACATTAAGGGCTTTGTAAATTAGCACCGATTTATCCACAACACTGCCCTAAGTTTTTGTTTTTTGATAAATTTGTATTCCACAGGATCAGCAGAAAGAGATAATACATGCCCGAATTTTCGCACTTACACGTACACACCCAGTTCTCGTTACTTGACGGTGCCGCCGATATATCAAAACTATATAAAAAGGCAGCAGCTGATGGTATGAAGGCCCTGGCCATTACCGACCACGGCAACATGTTTGGCGCATTCAAATTTGTGGCCGAAGCGGGTAAGCATAACGTAAAACCCATTGTAGGTTGTGAGTTTTATGTGGTTGATGACCGGCACAAAAAGCAATTTACCAAAGAGAAGAAGGATAAACGTTACCACCAGTTAATGCTGGCTAAAAATGCCGAAGGCTATAAAAACCTCATCAAGCTATGCTCCTTAGGTTATATGGAAGGCCTTTACAGCAAGTGGCCGCGTATTGATAAAGAACTGATCCTGAAATACCATAAAGGCCTTATTGCTACTACTTGCTGCCTTGGTGCATCGGTACCACAAGCTATATTGCGCGATGGCGAAGCCGCTGCCGAAATAGAGTTTAAATGGTGGCTTGACCTGTTTGGCGAAGATTTCTACATAGAGATGCAACGCCACGACATCCCCGAGCAAAACACCGTTAACCTGGTGCTGGCTAAATTTGCCAAGAAATACAATGTAAAGGTTATCTGTTCTAACGATTCGCACTACGTGGATCAGCAGGATAGTAACGCCCACGATATTTTGCTTTGTGTAAACACAGGAGATTTGCAAAGCACACCCATAGCTACAGACGAAGAAGGCGGCAAGGGCTACCGCTTTGGCTTTACCAACGACCAGTTTTATTTTAAAACACAGGCCGAAATGGGCAAGCTGTTCAGCGATATCCCCGAATCGCTTGATAACACGCAGGAGATTGTTGACAAGGTAGATGTACTTAAACTGAAAAGGGACATCCTACTGCCCAACTTTGTTATCCCCGAAAAATTTAAGATTCACACCACCGCGGATGCCGATACGCTAAATCAGTGGGAATACCTGAAGCACCTTACCTACATGGGTGCCAGGGAAAGATATATAGACATAAGCCCCGAGGCTGAGGAGCGGATAGAATTTGAGTTGTTCACCATCCGTACGATGGGTTTTGCCGGTTACTTTTTAATTGTGGCCGATTTCATCAGGCATGGCCGCGATATTGGCGTGTTCATTGGTCCCGGCCGTGGATCAGCTGCAGGATCTGTGGTGGCTTACTGTACCGGAATCACCAATATCGACCCATTAAAGTATAACCTACTGTTCGAGCGTTTCCTGAACCCGGACAGGAAGAGCATGCCCGATATAGATACGGATTTTGATGATGCAGGCCGACAAAAGGTTATCGATTATGTGGTTGATAAATATGGTAAGAACCAGGTAGCACAGATCATCACCTACGGCTCTATGGCCGCCCGTACCAGCATCCAGGATGTGGGGCGTGTATTGGATATGCCACTGAGCGACGTGAATGCCATGAAAAAGCTGGTGCCCGAAACGTTGGGGATCAACCTAAAAACGGCTATTGAGCAGGTGCCCGAATTGCAGGCCATCTACAAATCAACCGATTTGAAGGGAATTGTGCTTCGCGAGGCTGAAAAACTTGAAGGATCGGTACGTAATACCGGTGTACACGCCGCAGGGATCATCATCGCGCCGTACGATCTAACCGAGATCGTCCCGGTTGCTACCGCTAAGGATTCGGACCTGTTGGTTACGCAGTATGATGGCCGTGTAATTGAGGATGCAGGTGTAATTAAGATGGACTTTTTGGGCCTTAAAACCCTTACCATTATTAAGGACGCGTTAAGGCTGATCAAGCAAAACCACGATGTACATATCGAGATAGATTACATCCCGCTTGATGATGAGCAAACTTATGAGCTTTACCAACGCGGCGATACCAATGGTACTTTCCAGTTTGAAAGCGATGGGATGCAAATGTACCTGCGTGACCTTAAGCCCGATAAGTTTGAGGATCTGATTGCTATGAACGCCCTGTACCGCCCCGGGCCTATAGAATACATTCCCAACTTTATAAAGCGTAAACACGGGCTGGAACCTATTGTTTTCGACCTTTCCGACATGGAAGAGTACCTGGGCGAAACCTATGGTATCACCGTGTATCAGGAGCAGGTGATGCTGCTGTCGCAAAAGCTGGCGGGCTTTAGTAAAGGCGACGCCGACGTTTTGCGTAAGGCGATGGGTAAAAAGCAAATTGAGGTTCTTAATAAAATGGAAGCCCAGTTTATGGATGGGGCCATGGCAAAAGGCCACCCCAAAGATAAACTCACCAAAATATGGACCGACTGGAAGGCCTTTGCCCAGTACGCGTTCAATAAATCGCACTCTACCTGTTACGCTTTTGTGGCGTATCAAACGGCCTACTTAAAGGCGCATTACCCGGCGGAATACATGGCTGCGGTATTGAACAACCAAAACAACATGGAGAAGATCACCTTCTTTATGGAGGAGTGCCGCCGCATGGGTGTGGAAGTTTTAGGGCCCGATATTAACGAGAGTGATATGGCCTTTACTGCCAACAGGAAAGGGGTTATCCGCTTTGGAATGGCAGGTGTAAAAGGTGTGGGCGAAAAGGCAGTTGAAAGTATTATTGAGGAACGTGTTGAACGCGGGCCTTACAAAAGCGTGTATGATTTTGCTCAACGCTCCAACACGCGGTCGGTAAACCGTAAGGCTTACGAAAACTTGGTTTACGGCGGTGCGTTCGACGAGTTTGGATTGAACCGTGCCCAATTCTTCGCCAAAACAGAGAATGGGATCTTGAGCGGGGTAGAACGCTTGATAAAATATGGTAATGATTACCAGAACACGCAAAGCAGTTCGCAATCATCATTGTTTGGTGGTTCGGTTGCATCTTACATCCCGGAACCTGCTATGCCCGAAGCTGAGGAATGGCCGCTGATAGAAAAGCTGAAGTACGAGAAAGATGTAATAGGTATATACCTTACCGGCCACCCGCTTGATAACTTTAAGCTGGAGATGGATAAGTATTGCAATACCAGCATTACCGAACTGAAAAACATCCAGAAAGCACGGTCAGGCGAGGGTGGGGAAGAGGTAATGGAGAACCTGGCCAACCTGCGTAAACGTGGCGAGATCTGTATTGGCGGTTTGGTTGCAAATGTGCAGCATAAAACTACCAAAATGGGCAAACCATTCGGTACGTTTGTTTTGGAGGATTATAACGAAAGCTACGAGTTTGCTTTTTTTGGTGAAGATTATGCAAAGTTCCGTAATATGATGGTGGATGGTTTCTTCCTGCATATTAAGGGCAGTATTGAAGAGAAATTCCGCCAGAAGGATAACTGGGACTTGAGGGTAACGGTGATTAGTCTATTATCCGAAATGAGGGATAAACTTACTAAATCTTTAACAGTATGCCTGGACGTAAAAGCATTGAGCAACCAATTGCTGGATAGCCTGATGCAGGTGATCACTACCAATAACGAAAAGTACCCGGCCAAAAGCTGCGCCCTTAAGTTTAAAATAAGGGATGGGGAAGAGGCAATGTATGTAGACCTGCTCTCCAAATCGCATAAGGTAAGCCCAAGCGACGAGTTGATGGCCGATATTTTTAATTTAACGAACGCGCAGGCGGTGTTGATGTAAATACAATTATTATGTAATTTGCTGATAATAAAGCTAACCATTAACGCCAAATTATATGAGAACAAAATTTTATTTACTAATTGCAATAATTGTAATTGTTTTTGTTTGCCAGCCAAAGCTAACCAATGCTCAGGCAATAAAAAAAGGTATGATCAAAGTGGCGATACTTTATCCAAATGGAGAAGGTAAAACGTTTGATATGAGCTATTACACAGGCAAGCACTTTCCACTGCTAAGACAATTATTTAGCGATAGCATGAAAGCCACTTCCATAGACAAAGGCATTGCAGGCGGTGCACCTGGTGCACCAACCCCGTATTTAGCAATAGGCTATTTGTATTTTGACAATATTAAAGCCTTTCAGGATGGGATGAAAGCGCATGGTAAAGAGATCAGGGACGATATTCCTCGTTATACGAATGTTGCACCGGTTGTTCAGATAAGCGAAGTGGTGGAATAATACTTTTTCCACACAAAAAGTAGCCGCTTAAGCATAAATAAAGTTGCCCTTGTCATATCTTAAGATGTTGATAATATAATTGTCACATTGTCATGCTGCTACTTGTGGCAAGCTATTTGAATAGTATATATTTGTATAACATTATTAAAAAATAGAAATCATGGCTTTAGAAATAACTGATGCAAACTTCGACGAACTTGTGCTTAAATCAGATAAACCCGTACTTATAGATTTTTGGGCAGAGTGGTGTGGCCCATGTAGAATGGTAGGCCCTGTTGTTGAAGAACTTGCTAAAGAATACGATGGCAAAGCCATTGTAGGTAAAGTTAACGTAGATAACAATCCCGGCATCTCGATGAAATACGGTATCCGTAACATCCCTGCTTTACTATACTTTAAAGGTGGCGAAATTGTTGATAAACAAATTGGCGCTGTACCTAAATCAGTACTTGCAGAAAAGTTAGCTAAGCAATTAGCATAACCTATCCATATATAATTTAAAAGGCTTCGGGATATCCCGAAGCCTTTTTTGTTGAGGGTGCCTTTCAGCTTTTACCTTAACTACATCCTGCTAACGCTGCCGCTTCCGGCTTTCGAGCTTGAAATGTTTTTGGCTGATCCCGTGTAATGTACATCGCCCGAGCCTACAACCGAAGCGTCAATCTTATCATTCGCGTTTACCCTCGCATCACCGCTACCTGCAACTTTAACCTGGGTGTTGGTAGTAACCAAATTTTGCCCTGTAAAATCACCTGAACCTACTACGCTAACTGTCGAATTATCGGCACGGCCTGATAGTGTAATATCGCCTGATCCACCTATGCTGCTTTCCAGGTTTTTAACATCAACCTTGCCGCTGATGTCGCCTGAGCCTGTTAGTTTAATCTTTAATGAAGTAGCCCTTAAACCATCTTTAAATACTACATCGCCAGAGCCTGCAAGGCTAACCGCATTGATATCTTTAATAGACACATAAATGATCATTTTTTTGTTGCCGCTGTTCCAGTTCCAGTTGGTGCCTTCTTTAGTATAAATTCTTAAAACACCACCTTGTACTTCGGTGATGATTTTGTCGATGATGTTTGAAGGGGCATCAACCTTAACAGATTCTGACGAACCCTGGGTGATGAATACATCGTATGAACCCGCAACGCTTACCGCGCTAAAGCCGGTAAGGTGGCGGTCTTGGGTATCTGCTTTTGCTAAGCCTGCTGTTACCACTAATGCGGCAGCTACTAAAAGTGTTTTTAATGTTCTCATTGGGGTTGGGTTAGTGTTTGTTTAACCATTAGACGCAACCTTGGTAGGGTTAGTTGCATGTTTTTCAATATTTATTTTACTACGCTTTATAGCGAACGTAGTGTGGAAATGACAATTAGGAATAACAAAAAAAGGCCTTTCCACTGGAAAGGCCTTTTAAAAAAGTAAAGACGTTAATGAATTAATCCACCAACACCCCTATGTAATAATTAAAGGTATCTACTTCGATATTATCTTTAGTAGCGCCCTCTATAGCCACGGGGCTAAACCTCATTTTAGGCGTGATATACTGGTAATCGCCGCCCTTCATTTTTACGCGGACAGGCATGGCAAAACCGGTTACATCCGCTATCCAGCGGCTATATAATTTGCCTTTGATGGTAGCAAACTCCAACGTTGGCAGGTTCTTGTATTTTAAATACTGGTCGAACACCGGTGTTAGGTTTTTACCGCTTTGCTCGTTAATGTAGTTAACGATCTGGTCGTTGGTAACGGTTTGATGATAAAAGGTTTTATTTAAACCGCGCAGGATGCCGCGCCATTTCTCATCATCATTTATCACCGTACGGATCATATTAAGCAAGTTTGCACCTTTAGGGTACATATCGCCCGAGCCTTCTTTATTCACATTGTATGGGCCGATGATCGGGCCATCATTTTGAATTCCTGAGCGCAAGCCATGCACATATTCCTGCGCGGCCTGTTTGCCCCAATTATCTTCCACAAAAAGCGATTCGCTGTAGCAGGTAAAGCCCTCATGTACCCACATATCGGCAATATCCTTAGTCGTAATGTTATTGGCAAACCACTCGTGGCCGCTCTCGTGCACCACAATGTAATCCCATTTTAAACCCCAGCCGGTGCCGGACATATCGCGACCCAGGTAGCCGTTGCGGAATTTGTTACCATACGCCGTACCGCTTTGGTGCTCCATCCCAAGGTGGTGGGTTTCTACCAATTTGTAGCCATCCTCGTAAAAAGGGTAGGGGCCAAACCAATGTTCAAAGGCTTTTAACATCGGTTTGGCGTTTGCGCCCCAGTGTTTTTTAGCTTTTTCGAGGTCGTAGCTTAACGGCCAAAAATCCATAGTGAGTTTGCCTTTTTCGCCCATGTAGGTATCACTGTAATGTACATAATCGCCAATGTTGGCCTCTATGTTATAATTGTTAATGGGGTTAGCCACAAACCAATCGAAGCGTGTGTAGCCATCGTTCAATTTGGTAACTTTTCTTAATCGGCCGTTACTTACATCTTTTAAACCGTTGGGCACGCTGATGCTGATGAGTACGCTATCTACCTCATCTGCCTGGTGGTCTTTGGTAGGCCACCATACGCTGGCCCCCATACCCTGGCAAGCGGTTGAAACCCATTTATGCCCAAGCGAATCTACATTGTATTCTACGCCACCATCCCATGGGGCATTCTTAGCAATAGTAGGGTTACCAGAATAATAAACTGTAAACTGGTCCTTGCTGCCGCTTTTTATCGTTTGCGGAAAGGTTACAAATACCGCGTTAAACTCGCGGGTGTAGGGCACTTCTTTGCCTTTGTAAACCACCTTCTCTATCTTCAGGTTAGCAAACAGGTCAAATTGTAGTTTGGTGAAATCCTGCGTGGCGGTGTATTTAAAAATTACGTTGCCACTAATAGCTTTGTTATCTATATCAAACTTCACATCAAGGTGATAATAATTGATATCGTAACAGGTACGCAAAGGCGTAAGCATGCCCCTCAGGCTATCTGCACGGGTAAAGGTTTCTTTATGCGTGCCAAGTTGGGCATGGGCTAATATTGGGAAAAAGCCTAAAGCTAAAATGCTGAGGATCTTATAATGTATTTTCATTTTGTCTGAACCGGAATTTATGAATTTAAAAATTATCAGAATATTAACGGACTCCAATAACCACTCTTTGATAACTAACCCTACTTCAATACCTCCACATCAATAAAGCTGTCGCTAAATACGGTGTGGGTTGCTTTTTGGTAATCAGTTGCTTCTGCTTTGTACGGGTTCTCTACAAATTTTTGCGGGTTACGCGCATACAGCGGGAACGATGTGCTTTGCACTTGGATCATTATGCGGTGGCCTTTTTTAAAGGTGTGCAACACATCATTAAGGTGAAAATTTACATCTGTTTTTTGGTTGGCAACCATCGGTATGGCTTTCTCAAACCCATCGCGGAAACGTGCGGGCATTATCTGCGAGCGCACCATTTGCTGGTAATTGCTCAGGATAATGTTTTTGTTTGGCATGTATGGGTTATTCGGCTCATCGGCGGGGTAAACGTCAACCAATTTCACTATCCAATCCGCATCGGTGCCGGTGGTAGCTACTTTTAGGTTAGCCATTATCTCGCCGCCAAGGGTTACATCATCAGTTAATACATCGGTTTGGAAAACCAGCACATCAGTACGTCGGCCCGCAAAACGCTGATCCTCGCTCATGTAATTGTGCGGGGTAAAGCCCATGGTGGTAGTATTATCTTCGGTGTAAGGGACAGGTTTCATCGGGTCGCTTACAAAGCTGGTGCCGCCTTGTGCAGGCGCTGCATCGGCCAGTTTGCCGTCGGCACTCAGGTAAAATTTAAGGTGGCTTGCTTCTGCGGCAGGCCATTTATCAAATTTGCGCCACTCGTTTTTACCGGTATTGAACATATAAGCCTCTGGCAGGCCCGAGTTTTTATCGCCCTTACCTTTAAGGAAGTGGTTAAAGAATTTCTGCTCGATATTTTTTTGATAGAACGTAGCAATGCTATCGCCGAAGTAAATGTTGCTGTGCATGGTGTGCCCCGTCTCGCGCGACCATCTGCCGTGCCCAAACGGACCCATCACAATGGTGTTATAGGCGCTCGGGTCTTTCTTCTCGATGGTTTTGTAGATAGCCAAAGGGCCTGTCAGATCTTCGGCATCAAACCAGCCGCCAACCAGCATCACCGCAGGTTTTACTTTGTTGTAGTGTTTAAGCAAGCCACGTTTTTGCCAGAAATCATCATAGCTTGGGTGGTTAACCGTTTCCTGCCAAAAAAAGTTATCTTTATAATATTTGTCGGCATTTTTAAGCGGACCAAGATCCATCAGGAACTGATAGCCATCTTTTGTGCCGGGGCTAAACATAGTATTTGCGTACCACGCCTTTGAAGTAGTGTCTGTTTTTTGTACACCAAACACAGGGAAGGTGAAAAAGTAACTTTCGATAAACGCTCCGTTATGGTGGAAATCATCAAAGAAAAAGTCCGAGATAGGTGCCTGCGGCGACGAAGCCTTAAGTGCAGGGTGGTTGCTCAGAATGCCGGCGGCAGTGTAAAAACCCGGATAGCTGATGCCCCACTGGCCAACTTTGCCGTTGTTACCGGCCGCGTTTTTGATCAGCCAGTCGATGGTATCATAAGTATCAGAGCCTTCGTCAACATCTTTTTTGCTTTTTTTATCGTCGATAACCGGTGTCATGTTGGTCCAGGTGCCTTCGCTTTTGTAGCGGCCGCGTACATCCTGGTAAACAAAAATGTAGCCCTCTTGCATAATGTATTTTGAGGGGCCTAAAGAGCCGGGATATTTTGTTTCGCCGTAAGGAGCAATACTGTAGCAGGTACGCTGCATCATAATAGGATACTTTTTATCCTTTGATGCATCAATTGGCGTATAGATGGAGGTGAAAAGTTTCACGCCATCGCGCATGGTGATGTACACATCCTTTTTAGTAAAATGCTCTTTAACGTAGTTACTTTGTGCAAAAACGCCGCTATAGGTCGCAGCAATAAACAAGATTAATGCGGAGAGTTTTTTCATGATGGTCAGTTAGTTTTGATGAGCCTAATTTAGTAAGTAAATGGGGAATATGCTAACGAGTGATGAAGGTGTTACAAAAGAGGTAAATTTAAAATTGTAGTTAAACAATTTATTCAGCATACGGTTATAGTCTTTCAATCACTTGCTCAATATTATGAAAGTTAAATTCTACCTGCTATTTGTAGTGGTTTTAGTTTTATCATGTAAAAAAAAGGATAATCCGCAACCGGAAGCCGCCACCGGCCCTGTATCCGGCAAGATCTACAGTTCAACATTTACTGCACAAAATGCAGTTATTCGTAACGTTAATTTTAGTTATCAGAATTACAAGCCCGAAGACTTGTTTGCGATTTATTTATCGGCAAATAAGGGCGACGATTGTGCCGCCGACATCAGTAAATTTTCTGTGCGGTTAAGTGTGCCTAAAAAGATAGGGAAGTTTACAGAGAACGACATCTATATATTAATAGACGACCCAAATTCTACTGATGGCGCTTTGTTTTCATCGGATAGTGTAATAGAGATAACATCCATTACGGCCGATAAAGTTATCGGTAAGGTTGATGCCAAGTTTGATAATAGCTACATCAAAGGCAGTTTCGAAGCGAAAATATGCCAATAATCAATGGTTAAGTTAAGTGCCCTCATTTATAGGACCACGTCCACTTTGACATTTGGGTCGACGTTTTAAAAAAGATTGAATTAAAAGCCCCACGAACGTAGCGATAACCTTAAATGTGACATAGTGTAACACACGGGTGTTGCCGCAACTGGTAGAAGTCAAAGTTTTGGCCGATAATTACTCTCTAACCCCCTTTGTCAATCCCCTCACATTTTAATCAATTACCTATTTATAAGCCTGTAAACATTCCTTAACTTTGACCACCAAAATACACTACTATGCAATATGATGTAATCGTTATAGGTTCTGGTCCGGGTGGTTATGTTGCGGCGATACGCTGCGCCCAACTGGGGATGAAAACCGCAATTATTGAAAAATATAACACCCTTGGCGGTACCTGCTTAAACGTGGGCTGTATCCCCTCAAAGGCATTGCTGGATTCGTCGGAAAATTATCATAACGCTGCCCATACCTTCGCTACGCACGGTATTAAATTGGATAACCTGGGCATTGATTTTGGCCAGATGATAAAACGCAAACAGGAAGTTGTTGATGCCAACACCAGCGGTATCACTTACCTTATGAAGAAAAACAAGATTGACGTACACGTGGGTGTGGGGTCTTTTAAAGATAAAAATACCATTATTGTGACTGCGACTGATGGTAAAATTACCGAGCTGACCACAGAAAAGGTGATCATCGCTACCGGTTCTAAACCAGCAAGCCTGCCTTTCCTAAAAATTGACAAGAAACGCATAATCACCTCAACCGAGGCTTTAACACTTACAGAAATCCCTAAACACCTTATACTAATCGGTGGTGGTGTTATTGGATTAGAGCTTGGTTCGGTTTACGCGCGTTTGGGTGCTAAGGTATCGGTAATAGAATATATGGATGGCATTATCCCCACTATGGATAAGGGCCTGGGCCGCGAATTACAGAAGGTACTGAAGAAAATAGGAATGGAGTTTTACCTGGGCCACAAGGTTACAGGCGCTACTGCCAAAGGCAAAGAGGTTACCGTTACGTTTGATAATCCTAAAGGCGAAAAGCAAGAGCTTAAAGGCGATTACTGCATGGTAGCCGTTGGCCGTGTTGCTTATACCGATGGTTTAGGCCTTGATAAAATAGGCATCACCGTTGAAGAGCGTGGCCGCAAAATTACGGTTGACGAGCACCTGGAAACCAGCGTTAAAGGCGTTTATGCTATTGGCGATGTAGTTAAAGGCGCTATGCTTGCCCATAAGGCCGAGGATGAAGGTACATTTGTTGCCGAGTTGATTGCCGGCCAAAAACCACACATTAATTATAACCTGATACCGGGTGTTGTTTATACCTGGCCGGAAGTTGCCGCGGTTGGTTATACCGAAGAGCAATTAAAAGAGGCGGGGACTAAGTATAAATTAGGGTCGTTCCCGTTCAAGGCCAGTGGCCGTGCCCGTGCAAGTGGCGATCTGGATGGTTTTGTAAAGGTATTGGCTGATGCTACTACAGATGAAATACTTGGTGTACACATGATAGGCCCGCGTGCTGCAGATATGATAGCCGAAGCGGTTATTGCCATGGAATTCCGCGCCTCTGCAGAGGACGTGACCCGTGCCAGCCACGCCCACCCAACCTACACCGAAGCCATGCGCGAAGCGTGTTTAGCGGCAACGGAGAACAGGGCGATACATATCTAATTTACGATTGCAGATTTACGATATTAGATTTAACTAAAGCAGAAACAAACTTATTTGTTTCTGCTTTTATATTTTATGCAGGTATTAATCAACATAGGTATTGTACTATTAACCATTGCCGGGATGGAGTTAATGTCCTGGGCTATGCATAAGTTCCTGTTCCATGGGCCGCTATGGTTTATCCATAAAACGCACCACCAACAACGCCACGGCTGGTTCGAACTTAACGATCTGTTCAGCATAGGTTTTGCCGCAATGGCCTTATGGCTGATGTGGGCGGGGCATGTTACCTTAGACTATCGCTTTTGGATAGGGGCCGGCATCAGTACCTATGGCACCATCTACTTCATCTTCCACGATTGGTTTATACATAACCGTTTCAAAGCATTCAAAAGCAGTAATTGGTACCTGTCCGCCATCCGCAGGGCACACAAGATCCACCATAAATCAACAGAGAAAAATCCTTCGGAAGAGTTTGGGTTATTGGTGGTGGGGAAGAAGTGGTTTAGGAGGTAGCAAATTATTCATTGTCACTTTCAACGGTCGCATTAAATACTGCATCTATTTTGTTAAATAACTCCTCCCATTTCGAGTTCCCGTCTACAATGTCTCGTACAGAGGACGTTGCAGCGTAAACATCATTACCTGTTAAAATATAAAATTTAGCATATCCAGGTTCGGGTACAGAAGTGTTTTTTCTTCGCATCCTTGCAAAATTGTATTGAGCGGTAGACATTGCAGAAGTTATAGCCACTTTAACATTCATGTTGTCGGTTTCGAATACCTGTTCTCTTGCAATTAGGGTATTAATGGTCGATATTTTCGCATTTCTGAAAACAAGAAGTAACCTAACCTCGGTTCCATAATGGGTTTCATGGCCAACACCAAACACTGTTTCATTATCTTCGTTAAGCTGGATGCCAAGATTTTCGGCCTTAACACTTAATAAATATTCTCTTTGTTTAAGATATGTTTCCCATAAATTATCGGTTATCTCGATATCTACTTTCTTTAGTTTCCATTTTTGATAGTAAAAGTATACAACGCGTCCGAGTTGAAATAATAGCACCCCACCCAAAACAATGTATCCCTCTTTCATTTATAAGGTTTAAATACGGCCAAGATAAATAAAACAAGTCTGTATCATAACAATAATATTTCCGAAATTCTCCATGTTTCGCGCAAAATTCACCACAACTCAACGGGGGAAGCCTTTTGGAAGAGTAGGGTTATCGGCAAGTAGTGAGTTAGGGTATAGTTATTTCTCGTTTATTAACCTTAGTTGGGTAATAACGTCATTGCCTTTATAAAATATTTCAGCCCATTCAGATTTTTCAGCTGTAATATCCGACTCCAACCCTTCGAAAGAATAATGCCCCTTATTGGTTAGGATATGAAATTTAATATGATTAGGCTTTGGTATTTCCATGCTTTCCGGCCCCATTTTCGTAAAATAATTTTGAGCAGAAGAAACAAACGCAATTGCAGCTTTATTCACATTCTCATGCGATGCCCCTCCAATTATTCCGCCACCGCTGCTGGTATACATACTTGCGTCGCCTGTTAACAATGAAATAATTGTTGCGGCGCCATCATTTGTACCAAATTCCAAAACAACACAAAATGCAGTTTCTTTATCAGGAGAAATATTAAGCTTTAAGTCTTGTGGTTTTAATGATAAAACTTGTTTGCGCAAACCCATGTAAGGATTTTCCGTTTGTTTTTTATATAAAGCAGCCTCTCGTTTATCGTCGCTCCTGGTAACTAACATATAAATTAAAGCGCCAAGTATTACAATTACTACAATTACCACGATGTACATAGCTTTCATTTATTTTATAATGTGAATTTGGTTTGAATATAATGTTTTTGCTATACATCTAATTAAAATCCCGAAATTCGCCCCATTCCAAAATCATCAACCATGCTGCAAATACAGGAAAACGTATCGCTAAAAAAATTCAACACTTTTGGTATTGATGTTAATGCCCGGTATTTTGCCGAGATAAGCCACGAGGACGAATTGGAAGAACTATTTGCTGACCCGCAATGGTTGCAAATGCACCGCCTTGTTTTAGGTGGCGGCAGCAATATGCTGATGGTGAAAGATTTTGACGGGCTGGTTATCCGCATGAACATCCGCGGGATAGAGCACCGCATTAGCCACGATGATGTATTTGTAGAAGTGGGCGCAGGCGAAGTATGGAACGATCTGGTGAATTTTTGTGTGGACCGTAACTACGCCGGTATGGAAAACCTGAGCCTCATCCCCGGTTCGGTTGGTGCATCGCCCATCCAAAATATTGGCGCGTATGGTGTGGAGCTAAAGGATGTGTTTGCAAGTTGCCGCGCTTTTGAGATAGCTACTGGTAATTTCCGCACGTTTACTAAAGAGGATTGTAAGTTTGGCTATCGCGAAAGTGTATTTAAAACCGAACTGGCAGGGCAGTATATTATAGTAGGGGTGAAATTCCATTTATCGCTTAAGCCGAACATCAACCTAAGATATGGCGCGATAGAGCAAGAGTTGGCTAACCGTGGTATTCCACAGCCTACGATTGAGGATGTATCAAAAGTGGTATCGCACATTCGTGTATCTAAACTTCCGGATCCATCTACTATCGGAAACGCGGGGAGCTTCTTCAAAAATCCGGTGATTCCCGCAGCGCAATTTGAAATCTTGCATCAAAATTTCCCGGAGATAGTTAACTATCCAACAACAGACGGACAAGTAAAACTTGCCGCGGGCTGGCTGATTGAGCAGTGTGGCTGGAAAGGCAAAACCGTTGGTAACACAGGTACGTGGAAGAACCAGGCGCTGGTTTTAGTGAACCACGGAAGCGCAACGGGTAAAGAAGTGTACAGTCTGTCGTCGCAAATCATAGACAGTGTGTACACTAAATTTGGCGTTACACTACAACGCGAGGTTAATATTATTGGTTAATTAAATTAATTATAATTTAATTTTACACCCTACTCATCTACAGTAGGTTAAACAACTAATTGTTTTAACTATTTACTAATAATCTGTTAATAATACAAACTGGTGATAAATGATTGTAAATAGCTTATTTATAGGTAATTGTCTGCTGTTTGTAAATTTTGAGGTGGTTTTGAGCGACAGATTCCATTAAAACAGGCATCATCGCAATTTCATACTCTTTCCATAAACTGGTATCATGTTTGTTTAACACTCAATACAAAACATTAACAGAATGACAAAGATTGAGTTTAACACCCTGGTATTACGTCAAGCAAGTTCACTAAGGTCATACGCCTTACACTTTACACACGATGCTGACGACGCAAACGACCTTGTTCAGGATACAATGTTGAAAGCTATAACTTACTACAACAAGTTTAAAGAAGGTACCAACCTTAAAGGCTGGTTGTACACCATCATGAAAAACACTTTCATCAACAATTACCGCCGTTTTGTTAAAATGAGCACTTTTGTTACCAAAAGCGATGAGATCTCTTCACCTAACCTGGTATTTAGTTCAACTAAAAATCAGGGAGAAGCAAAATTTGTAATGGATGATATTAAACGGGCTTTAGATCGTTTACCATCAGATTACTACGTGCCATTCACTATGTATTTTGAAGGCCATAAATATCACGAGATAGCTGATCATTTGACTATCCCAATCGGTACTGTTAAAACCCGTATTCACGTAGCGCGTAAGTTGCTTAAAAAGAACTTGAAGGCTTATGATAACGGCGTTGCAAAACCTATCTACGCCGAAATTTAAGATAATAAACTCAACATATATAGAAAAACCTGCCCCTTAAGGCAGGTTTTTCTGTTTTAATGAACGTTCATATTGAATTATAAATGGCGATAGAAATATCGCTAAGTTCAGCACTCTTAGCTTTGATCTTGTTTCTTAATTCTTTTTTAGACTACTTCCCCAATCTGCCTATAATACTAAATTTCTCAAAAACGGTTTCGGTATGCGGTGCGTAAGCGAGTTCGTCGGTAAGATCCTGGCCTGCCCAATGCTCATAGTGTTTGCCGTTGTGCCACAGGCGGCTTTCGGTCACATCGTATATATCGCCTTTATAGGCTACCCAGACCTGCGGCTTATCCTGCCCGTTGCGGAGGGCTAATTGCGATTTGGTATATATGGGTAAGTCGGCCATTACGCAGCAAGCTTTTTACGGTCCTTAAAATACTCAAAAAAGCCAACATTCATCAGTAGTAAGGCCATACTGTAAAAATGATCTTCGAATGGGATAGTTCCAACGCGGAAACCGAGGTTTTGGTCATCATTATAAAGCACAACGGGGATAGATGTGAGCAACCCGTTTACCAAATAGAACGGAATAAGCGATACCAGGTAAGCCACGTAGAATCTGCCCAACCAATCGGCTTTAAACACAAATAGCAAAAGCAATAGTATAATGGCAAGTAAGCTAAACGTAACTGCCGTATAAAGCTTATTAAAGTTATCAATCAGTATAAAAGCTGATGCCAAAGCTAACAAACCGGATACGCTGCGCGATACATCAGTGCTCAGCTGCCATTTCACATAGTAATTTAAACACGCGTAAATAAATATACAGGCAAACGGAACAGTTAAAAAGAAGAGCACCTCCTCCAATGGCAAACCAAAAAATTTGATCCCAATGATATATTTATCGTTAAAAGACCACACGCCGTGAATGGTAAAAAGCACATCCCAAAACAAAAACAATAACCCCGTAAGCGCCATGCCCGGCCAAATAAAACGCCAGGTTTTAGCAAATGCCACCCGCTTATCAAACGACAATACAACCGGGAAAAAGATGGTGGCTAAGTTAATAAGCAGGTAGGTGTATTTCACTCTTATAAGGTGGCTAAATGTTGCGAAAGGTTCCTGTTCTCGGTGGGTGTACAGCGTTTAGAATCTATCAGGAATGTAATGATGGTTTTAACCAGTGCCGTATCTGCTGATGAATAATGCTTGCGATCGATCTGTTTGATGATCTCGGTACGGTCGGCAACGAGGTTTTTGGTATAGCCTAAAAAGCCCGGCACATTATGCTCTACCGAAAAGCGCATAAAGCGGATCTCGATGTTTGCGGGGTCGCGGGTTACCGCGCCTTTAAACGTTCTTTCAGCGTCGTTCAGATATTTTATCTTAAAGTATGGATTCCAAGTGTGCTTGGCTTTTAAAGCTTGCAGTGTGCCTATGTAGCCATTAACAAGTCCTGTGCGGTTTTTTATCAACCCAAGGGTACGGTAAAGCGAGTCGGTAGTTTTACTACTGTTAATGGCTGTAACGAGTTGTTTGCGGATCACATGCAGGTTGGGCTCTGCAATATCATCGGGCATGGCAGTGGCGTTACCCTTGTTAGTGGGTGCAAACAGCAACAAAACGGCTACAAATAATAAGTATCTGAATTTAAAAAGCATCGGTAATATCTAACAGTACTGCTTGTTCTAAATTATATTAAGTTTTTGATGAAGCCTGGCCTTAAAATAAAGGCTTAGCTTTTGCGTATTAGAAACCCTTATCCTTTTTTGCATAATAGTAAATGCCGTGGTTGCCTTTATTTTTTTAAATAACTGAAGGTAATAAACATACGCTACATAAACGCCCAGTCGGCTTCCTTTTGGCAATAGTTTAATGCCTTCGAATGCGTCATCAAAATCTTGTTTGATATCAGTCTCAATGATTTTTTTATCCGTTTCGGTAAAGTTTGTAAAATCGACCTCGGGGAAATAAGTACGACCACGGTCTTCATAATCTGACTTAATATCCCTCAAAAAGTTTATTTTCTGAAATGCCGAACCCAAGCTTTTTGCCTTTGGGACTAACTGATCATACAGCGATACATCGTTCTCGCAAAAGATTTGCAGGCACATTAAACCAACAACCTCGGCCGAGCCATAGATATATGTTTTATAGCCATCGTTGTCATAAGCCGTTTTATCCAGGTCCATTTTCATGGAACTGAGGAAGGCTTCGATCAGGTCTTTATCAATGTTGTGATGATTGACAACCTGCTGAAAAGAGTGCAATACCGGATTGGTGCTAATGCCACGGTCGATAGCCTTAAAAGTTTCTTCTTTAAACTCGTCTATCAGTAGGCGCTGGTCGTGGTCGTAAAAAGTGTCGACTATCTCGTCCGCGTAGCGCACAAACCCATAAATGGCATAAATGGGGTACCTAAAACGCTGGTCGAACGCTTTAATACCCGTACTAAAAGAAGTACTGTATTTGGTGGTTATCAGCTTGCTGCATTCAAAGCACGTTTCGTCAAACAGGTTCATTACCCAAAAGTACAAAATGTAAGCTGTATTGTTTTTTACTTGCTTACAAGTATTTGCTTAATTTGGCTGCTGATGGATGCGAAAAAGCAAATTATTGTAATTGGGGCGGGTTTTGCAGGATTGGCCTCGGCTTGTGTACTGGCAAAAGAGGGTTATAAGGTTACCGTTTTGGAAAAGAATGACCAGCCCGGCGGCCGCGCGCGTATTTGGGAGAAAGGTGGTTTTAAGTTTGACATGGGCCCAAGCTGGTATTGGATGCCCGATGTGTTCGAGAACTTCTTCGCCATATTCGGTAAAAAACCATCTGATTTTTACGATCTGAAACGCCTTGATCCCGGTTACCGTGTTTATTATGGTAAGGATGATGTACTGGATGTACCCGCAAACATGGGCAAACTGGAAAAACTCTTCAACGAGATTGAACCCGGCAGCAGTTCAGGGTTGCGTAAGTTTTTAGCGCAGGCCGCCTACAAATATAAAGTAGGCATGGGCGAGTACGTTTTCCGTCCTTCGCATTCTATTACAGAGTTTATCGACTTTAACCTCATCCGTAAAAGTTTTAGCATGCAGTTGCTTACTAACATGAGTAGCCACGTACGCCAATATTTTAAAAACCCTAAACTGATAAAATTGCTGGAGTTCCCGGTGCTATTCCTGGGCGCTACCCCGCAGGATACCCCGGCAATGTACAGCATGATGAACCACGCCGACCTTGCCCTTGGTACATGGTACCCCATGGGGGGCATGAATGAAATTGTTAAAGCCATGGTAAGCGTTGCCGAAAGCTATGGTGTCGACATCAGACTAAACACGGAGGTAACCAAAATTGATGTTGCCGATTGCCAGGCAAAAACCATCCAAACCAAAAACGGCGACTACCAGGCAGATTTTGTAATAGCCGGCGCAGATTATGAGCATATCGACCAGCATGTTTTAAATAAATCAGACAGAAACTACAGCGAAAAATACTGGGACAAGCGCACCATGTCGCCCTCCAGTTTACTATTTTATATTGGGACGAACAAAAAAGTAGAAGGCATTCAACATCATAACCTGTTTTTTGACGAAGATTTTGAGCTGCATGCCAAAGAGATCTATAAAGACCCGCAATGGCCAAGTAAACCATTGTTTTACGTTTGCTGTACATCTAAAACAGACCACGAGGCCGCGCCCGAAGGAGGGGAGAACCTTTTCTTTTTAATGCCAATAGCTCCCGGCCTGGATGATGACGAAACTACCCGCGAAAAATATTTTAAGGTGATGATTGATAGGTTTGAAGCTATTACCGGCCAAAGTATCCGCGATAATATTGTAGTCAACCGCAGTTATGCACTTAAGGATTTTAAAGCAGATTACAATTCTTTTAAAGGGAACGCCTACGGGTTGGCTAACACCCTTGCCCAAACCGCGTTTTTTAAACCAAGCATGCGTGCAAAGCATATTAAAAACCTATTGTTTACGGGCCAGCTAACTGTTCCCGGGCCGGGTGTACCGCCTGCTTTGATCTCGGGGCAGATAGCTGCATTGGAGGCGATGAAAGTATTGGATGGGAAGTAAGTGAACATTCGTCATTGCGAGGTACGAAGCAATCTCTTTAAGACAATTATACACTTTGCATGCGGATTTGCTTAAAGAGATTGCTTCTTACCTTTATAGCAATAACGCGTGGGATCATAAAAACAAACGCCAGGCTTGAACCCGGCGTTTATTGTTATAATCAATGTTTGAATTACACCAAATATTCAAACAAAGTCTTATCCCTGTTCAGTTCTATCACTTCAAAACGGTGCTCTGCCATGCGCTCTAAAAGGGCGGGGTAGTCCTCCGCATTTTTTAGTTCGATGCCTACTAGGGCGGGGCCGTTCTCTTTGGAGTTTTTCTTGATAAATTCGAAACGGGTAATGTCATCACCGGGGGCAAGCACGCTGTTCACGAATAACTTAAGCGCACCCGGGCGTTGCGGGAACCGCACGATAAAGTAATGCTTGAGGCCTTCGTAAAGCAACGATTTCTCTTTGATCTCCTGCATGCGGTCAATATCGTTATTGCCCCCGCTTATTACGCAAACCACAGTTTTACCTTTTATCCGATCCTTTACAGCATCAAGCGCAGTAACTGACAGTGCACCGGCCGGTTCAACCACTATGGCATCCTCGTTGTATAATTTTAATATGGTGGTACAAACTTTCCCTTCGGGGACGGTAAGCATGTGATCCAGTATTTCGCGGCAAATAGCAAAGGTTTTATCACCCACGCGTTTAACGGCTGCACCATCCACAAAACGGTCAATGTCGCCAAGTGCAGTATTTTCGCCATTGTTTATAGATGTTAGCATTGATGGCGCACCTTCGGGCTCAACACCTATTAACGTAATATTTGGGAGTTGTTGCTTTAAATATGTACCCATACCCGCAGCTAAACCACCACCGCCAATTGGCATAATGGCTACGTCGAAATGCGGCAAGTCCTGCAGTATCTCCACGCCAACAGTTCCCTGGCCTTCAATAGTCCGGTAATCATCAAACGGGGGGATAAACTCTACGTCGTGCTCTTTGGTGTAGATCAAAGCTTCACGCAGGCAGTCGTCGAAAGTATCGCCGGTTAAAACCAGCTCCACGTTTCCGTTACCAAACATTTCTGTTTGCTTAACTTTTTGTTTTGGGGTTATCTCGGGCATGTAAATGATGCCTTTAATGTTTTTCTTTTTACAGGAATAAGCCACGCCTTGCGCATGGTTACCCGCGCTTGCGCATACCACGCCTTTATCTAATTGTTGCTGGCTTAGTTGCGCGATAAGATTGTACGCCCCGCGTAATTTGTAAGAGCGTACTATCTGCAGGTCTTCGCGTTTTAAATATATTTTGCATTCGTATTTTGCCGACAGCCCCTCGTTATACTCCAAAGGGGTATGCTTTACCACATCTTTAAGACGCTCGTAGGCCGCTTCAAAATCCAAATGTACTTCCGTTGCTGTATCCATCACTTAGTTCTTTACCAACCTGTGCGCCATAAGGCCTTGCAGGTCGTCATCATTTATATCCAGCTTAGCATCAGCAAGCGTTAAAAAGGTTTTGTAAACCTCGTATAGTTCGTCTTTATCTAATTTATGGCCTAATCTTTCCAAATGGAATTTAAGCGCATGGCGTCCACTACGTGCAGTCAACACAATGCTTGCGCTTGGAAAACCAACATCCTCCGGGCGAATGATCTCATAGTTCTCACGGTTCTTCAAAAAGCCATCCTGGTGAATTCCACTGCTGTGCGCAAATGCATTGCTACCCACAATAGCCTTGTTTGGCTGCACCGGCATACGCATTTGGCTGCTGATCATGCGGCTCATTTCAAAAAAGTTTTTGCTGTTTACATTGGTATGCAAGCCAAGTATCGCATGTGTTTTCAGGATCATTACCACCTCTTCGATAGAGGTATTACCTGCACGCTCACCAATGCCGTTGATGGTGCCTTCTATCTGGCGGGCACCATTTTGTAAACCGGCAATAGAGTTGGCCGTTGCCAGGCCAAGATCGTTATGGCAATGTACCGAGATAATGGCCTGGTCGATATTTTTAACATGCTCTTTCAGATATTTGATCTTAGCGCCGTACTGGTCTGGCAGGCAGTAGCCGTTGGTATCGGGGATGTTTACCACGGTTGCACCCGCGGCAATTACCGCTTCAACCATTTGGGCTAAAAAGGCCGAATCGGCACGGCCGGCATCTTCTGCATAGAACTCGATATCCTCTACAGATTTTTTGGCGTACCTAACAGCTTCAACCGCACGCTCTAAAATTTCTTCGCGTGTGCTGTTGAATTTGTGTTTAATGTGCTGGTCTGACGACCCAATACCTGTGTGGATTCGCGGGCGTTTCGCATATTTCAAGGACTCTACTGCTACATCAATATCTGTTTTGTTGGCCCTGGTAAGCGCGCAAACAACGGGCTCTTTTACGGCTTTAGAGATCTCTACGACACTCATAAAATCGCCCGGGCTTGACACGGGGAAACCTGCCTCTATAATATCTACGCCCAGTGTTTCGAGTTCGCGGGCTATATCGATCTTTTCGGGGGTGGTTAATTGGCACCCCGGTACCTGTTCGCCATCGCGAAGCGTAGTATCAAAAACGTAAACGCGGTTAGGATCGTGTAACATAATTTTCTTTTTTAGTATCAAGTAGTTAGTATAAAGTATCAAGATTTTGGTATCATGTGCCGAGTTTTAGGTCTCGATACTTGATACTATTTACTTGCTACTCTTTAATTGCTGTAAATCTTAATCTCTTATAATCCGAGTACCATTGCCCGTTATCGTTATAGTGGGGCTCAAGTTCGTCGGCAATTTCATTTAATATTTGTAATAGTTTATCTTCCGGTACTTCTGCAAAAAATGATGAGCCAAACATGGTTAACCACATGGTTACACCCTGGTGCCCATCCTGAAGTTGCGTTTTACGGTCGAAGTGTGCTGCAAATGTTACCCTAAAACCTGCTGCTTCCAGTTTGGTAGCATATTCTGCAGTCGATGGGAAATACCATGGGTTACCGTCCTGTGGTATTTTATAACCGTGCTTATTTAATATTAATGTAGTTGCTGCAACTGTTTGCTGTACGTTACCCTTTCCACCCATCTCGGCAACAAAACGGCCACCGGGTTTAAGCGCATTGTAAACAGAGCTGATAGCGCCATCAACGTTTTTTATCCAGTGCAACGCAGCGTTAGAAAACACGGCATCAAACTTATTGTCAAATTCAAAGTCAGCGCCATCGGCAACAAAGAAATCTGCGTTATGGTAGGTTGCACGCGCTTTCTCAATCATCTCCGGCGAAGCATCGATACCGGTAGCCATGCAGCCAAGTTTTTGGATCTCGCTGGCTAAATAGCCGGTACCGCAACCAAGGTCGAGGATATGCTCGCCCGGTTTCGCATTAAGTAATTCCAGCACATTCTCTCCGTATTGAAATACGAAGGAATGTTTGTCGTCATATAATTCAGCGTTCCATTTCATTGTAGTTAATTTGTTCAATGGTTGATTAGTTCATTGGGGTAGCTCATTTGCACATCTGCCTACTTTCGCATCTGCACATCTCACTACAAGTATTCCAATACTTTTTGCCCCATGGCTTTTGTGCCTAATATTTTGCTTTTGTCGGTGTTAACGTCAGCAATGTCGCCGGTGCGGTAACCACCTTTTAAAGTTTTGTCAATAGCGTCGGTTATCTTTTTAGCTTCATCCTTAAGGCCAAAGGCAATCTCTAACATCAGGGATACCGATAGCATTGATGCGAGCGGATTAGCTTTATCCTGACCGGCAATATCATGTGCCGAACCGTGGATAGGCTCAAAGAAACCCGTACCATCACCAATTGATGCGGATGCCAGCATCCCCATAGAGCCTGCTATTTGCGAAGCTTCATCGGTAAGAATATCACCAAAAAGGTTGGCGGTTAATACCACATCAAACTTTTTAGGGTTTTTAACCAGTTGCATGGCTGCGTTGTCAATAAACATGTGTTCGGTCTCTACATCGGGGTATTGCTTGGCAAGTTCTTGTACCACCTCGCGCCAAAGGCGTGATGATTCCAGCACATTTGCCTTATCTACCGAGCAGAGCCTTTTGCCACGTACACGGGCAGCTTCAAATGCTTTGGTAGCAATGCGCTCTACTTCATATCGGTGATAGATCATCAGATCGGAAGCAGTATTACGATCTTCACTGCGTTTCTTTTCGCCAAAATAAACGTCGCCGGTCAATTCACGAAAGAACAGGATATCTGTTCCCTTTAGTATCTCAGGCTTTAAGCTTGATGCATCCAGCAGCTCATCAAAAAGCATAATAGGGCGTAGGTTGGCGTATAGACCAAGTTCCTTACGGATTTTCAGTAGACCTTGTTCCGGGCGGACCTTTGCAGATGGATCGTTATCGTATTTGATATGACCGATGGCACCGAAAAGGATGGCATCACTGGCTTTGGCTTTTGCTAATGTTTCATCTGGCAACGGGTTGCCTGTTGCTTCAATTCCTGCGTGGCCCATCAGGGCTTCGTCAAAAGTGAACTCATGGCCAAAATCGACACCAATTTTTTCTAATACGGCTTTACCCCAGGTGGTAACCTCAGGCCCAATACCATCACCGGGTATTACTAATATGTGTTTTTTAACTCCCATTGTGTTTTATACGTTAGTCCCGCGCACTTCTTTTAGTTTCATCACCATCAGTTGCGCGTCGCTTTCAATCCATTTGTTATAATCATCGATGGCCTTCAAGCGGTCATCATCTGTTATGTAACCTTCCTCAACCATCTGGGTTGATTTAGCTACCGACGACCAGATCCCTATTTTCGACAGGAAGTTTGCATCTCCCTTTTTGTAATATTCATTTGCATCCAAAACCTCAACCTGGCTTAAACCAGCTTCGGTAAAGTAACCGGGCAGGTCTTCGGCAATGTGGTTGTTCATGCCCGCGTCGCCGCGCCATCTTAAAAAGGTGGCGTAATACTGGCGCATACTTGCAGGTGGATTTGGCTGCCACTCTAAAGCTTCGTGGTTATAATCCAAAACGGATAATATGCCACCCGGCTTTAGCATACTTGTTAATTTCACCACAGCCTCCTGCGGGTTGTTCAACCATTGCAGTACCCTCGCGGCTACTATAAGATTGAATTTTTCTTTTGGCTCAAACGTGAACAGGTCGGCATTAAGCAATTCCAAATTAGTAACATCAGCATACGTTTCTTTACCGCTTTCAATAAAGTACGGCGTATTATCTATCCCCGTTACGTGCCCTTCCGAACCAACCTTTTGGGCTATGCCTTTAGAGATAGCCCCGGTTCCGCAACCGATATCCAGCACGCGCCAGCCTTGCTTAAGCAGGGGAGGTAGTGTGGAATAGTCGGCTTCCAGGCTGCGCTCGTCAAATAACTTAGCGGTGCCTTTCCCTTCCCGTTTTATCTCTTTGTTTTGATTCATATTTCACTGTTCATTTGGTCTTTCAGCTTTAACCTGTTACCTCTGTTCAAATTCCTCAACTAATTCCTTTTTGCTCAGGATGTAGTCAATATCATCGTACCCATTGGTCATGCAGGCTTTTTTATAAGCGTTAACCTCAAAGTTTTCCTGCTCGCCTGTTTTAACGATTTTGATGAACTGGTCAACCAGGTCTATCTCCACTTCGGCATGCGGGTCGGCATCGATTACCTCGAACAACTTTTTCAGGAAATCATCGCTCACCTGTACCGGCAGCAATCCGTTGTTTAACGCGTTACCTTTAAAGATATCAGCGAAGAAACTGCTTACTACGGCATCAAAACCATAATCGGCAATGGCCCAGGCGGCATGTTCACGGCTACTGCCGCAACCAAAGTTTTTGCCTGCTACCAGGATCTTGCCGCCGTATTTCGGCTCGTTAAGTACAAAGTCCTGTTTTGGGTTGCCGTCGTTATCAAAACGCCAGTCACGAAATAAATTATTGCCAAAACCCTCGCGGGTGGTGGCCTTTAAAAACCGGGCAGGGATGATCTGGTCCGTATCGATATTTTCGATCGGCAGAGGCACCACGCTGGTTTGTATGTGTTTAAATATTTTAGTTGACATTACACTAATTCCTCCTGATTAAGAAATGAACGGATATCTGTAACAACTCCTGTAATTGCACTGGCTGCCGCGGTTAACGGGCTTGCCAGGAAGGTACGCGAGTTTGGCCCTTGCCTGCCTTCGAAATTTCTGTTGGAGGTTGATACACAGTATTTACCTGCCGGGATCTTATCTTCATTCATACCTAAACATGCGCTGCAGCCCGGTTCGCGTAACGGGAAACCTGCCGCGTCAAAGATCTTATCAAGGCCTTCGCGGATGGCTTGTTCCTGTACTTGTTTCGACCCTGGAACAACCCAAACCACTACATTATCTGCCTTGTGTTTGCCTTTTACAAACTCTGCAACCTCTCGCAGGTCTTCGATACGGCTGTTGGTACAGCTGCCGATAAACACGTAATCGATAGGTTTGCCTAAAAGCGATTCATCGTCATGCAGGCCCATGTAGTCAAGGGCTTTTTTGTATGAGCCTTGCTCTTTCTGTTCGAACGAAGCAGTTTCGGGAACGTGCTGTGTAACACCAATGCCCATACCCGGATTGGTACCGTAGGTGATCATCGGTTCAATATCTTCGGCATTAAAAGTTAGTACACTGTCAAAATCTGCATCTTCATCCGAGTATAAAGTTTGCCAGTAAGCTGCTGCCTTATCCCACTCTTCGCCTTTTGGCGCAAATTCGCGGCCTTTTACGTAATTGATAGTAGTATCATCAGGCGCTATCAATCCGCAACGGGCACCCATTTCGATGCTCATGTTACAGATGGTCATGCGCCCTTCCATGCTTAAACCACGGATGGTATCGCCGGCATATTCTACCGCGTAACCCGTACCGCCCGCGGCAGAGATCTGCGCGATGATGTACAGGATGATATCTTTTGCGCCAACGCCTTTTTGTAATTTGCCGTTCACTTCAATTTTCATCCTTCTAGGGCGTTGTTGAAGTAAACATTGGGTAGCCATAACCTGCTCTACCTGTGATGTGCCTATACCAAACGCTATGGCACCGAAGGCGCCGTGTGTTGAAGTATGGCTGTCACCACAAACATAAGTGCCACCCGGACGGGTGATGCCCAACTCGGGGCCTATAACGTGGACGATACCCTGGAATGGATGCCCTAAACCGTAAAGTTCGATACCGAACTCTGCGCAGTTTTTGGTGAGCATATCAACCTGGTATCGGGAAAGTTCTTCTTTAATGGGTAAGTGCTGGTCCCAGGTAGGGACGTTGTGATCGGCCGTGGCAACGGTTTGTTGGGGCCTGAAAACCGGTAACCCCCTTGTGCGCAAACCATCAAATGCCTGTGGGCTGGTTACCTCGTGAATGAAGTGTGTATCGATGTATAAAATATCGGGAAAGCCCTCGTTGCTACTGACGACGTGCGCATCCCAAATTTTGTCGAATAATGTTTGTCCCATGTTCTTATTATCTACAATAGCGATGGGTATAAAACCCATCGCTAACTATTATTTCTCTATTCCCTTTCAGGGGGGTAAGGGGTTCTTATGCTTCTACAGCCTGGTTTTCGGGGCGTAAACTACGTACTGTTTTGCCTGCCTGCCATAATTCACTGTCGCGTAATTCTTTCAATTCCGCGTCTAATTTTTCACGGTAATCATCCTTACTGTTGCTGTCGATAGATTTTTGTGATTCAACACCGGTCGCAACGCTTTTGTATAGGTCTTCAAATACCGGTTTAGTGGCATCACGGAATTTTTTCCACCAGTCTAAAGCGCCGCGTTGTGCAGTGGTTGAACAATTTGCGTACATCCAGTCCATACCGTTCTCTGCAACTAACGGCATTAGCGATTGGGTAAGCTCTTCAACTGTTTCGTTGAACGATTCTGAAGGTGAGTGACCGTTAGCACGCAAAACTTCGTACTGTGCAGCAAAAATACCCTGGATACAGCCCATTAGCGTACCACGCTCGCCGGTTAAATCGCTGTAAACTTCTTTACGGAAATCTGTTTCGAACAGGTAACCGCTACCAACAGCAATACCTAAAGCGATAACACGCTCAAAAGCTTTGCCCGTAGCATCCTGGAAGATCGCGTAGCTTGAGTTTAAGCCACGGCCTTGCAAGAACATACGGCGTAATGACGTACCCGAACCTTTAGGGGCAACCAAAAATACATCCACATCCGCAGGAGGGATAATGCCGGTTTGCTCATTAAAAGTGATACCAAAACCATGAGAGAAATAAAGTGCTTTACCCGGGGTTAAGTGTTTTTTAACAGTTGGCCATAAAGCTATCTGTGCAGCATCGCTTAATAAATAGCAAATTACGGTTCCTCTTTCAAGGGCTTCTTCAATTTCAAAAAGGGTTTCGCCGGGTACAAAGCCATCGTTAATTGCTTTATCCCATGTTTTTGTGCCTTTACGCTGGCCAACAATTACGTTAATGCCATTGTCTTTTTGGTTGAGCGCCTGGCCCGGACCCTGAACGCCATAGCCAATTACTGCTACAACTTCATCCTTTAATACGTCCTGAGCTTTTGCTAAAGGGAACTCTTCGCGGGTTACTACATTTTCTTCACTACCGCCGAAATTTAGTTTTGCCATTGTTTTGGTTTTTTGATTTTTTGCGATTTCACCGATTTAGATGATTTCACAGATTTACTCTTTTATTGTGATTTATAATTCGTTCTGTTTTCTGTCTTATTTCTTTACTCTTCGCATTTACATTGTAAATACTTTTTGTCCTTTATTAAGGTATTCGTTCTCAATAACGTCCTCGCCCGGTTCAAGCCTTTCAAATTCGCGCAGTTTGCTGTTAAAGCCTTCGCTGTTTTTGATGATGGCCACGCGTGCGCTGCGTACAAATTCAATAAGCCCGTAAGGTTGTAAAATGCTGATCAGATTATCAGTTTCTTCGCGATGGCCTGTGGTTTCAAACACGGTATAGTCCTTACGTAAAACCACCACACGTGCGCCATTTTCGCGCAGCAAACGTTCTACGCTTACCTTCTCGGCAATAACATCGGTAGAGACTTTGTATAAGGCCAGTTCCTGCCAAATAACATCGGCATTGGTGTGGTAATATACTTTCAATACCTCTACCTGTTTTTCTATCTGGCGGGTTAGCTTGCGCACCACCTCTTCAGATTCGGTTATCACGATGTTAAAACGGTGGATGCTCTCAATCTCAGAAGGAGAGGTGTTCAAACTATCGATATTTATTTTACGACGCGTGAATATGATGGCAATGCGGTTAAGTAAACCTATCTGGTTTTCGGTGTAAACCGTTATGTTAAATTCCTGCTTTTCGTTATCCTGAGTTTCCATGTTGTTTTTTGTTTGTTTAAGTCCTCTCTTATGAAGAGGATTTAGGTGGGGTTTACTTTAACCTGATCTCGCTTACACTGCAACCTTGCGGTACCATAGGGAACACATTGTTCTCTTTGGTTACCATTACTTCTAAAAGGAACGAACCCGGGTTATTTAACATTTCGTTTAATGCTGATGGCAGGTCCTTACGGTCATCTATCACTTTGCCGGGGATGCGGTAAGCCGCAGCCAATGCCACAAAATCGGGGCTTTGGATATCCACGAACGAGTAACGGCGCGAGTTGAACAGTTCCTGCCATTGGCGAACCATGCCCAGGAAACGATTGTTCAGGATGATGATCTTTACATCTATGCCGCTTTGCATAATAGTACCCAGTTCCTGGCAGGTCATCTGGAAACCACCGTCGCCAATAATGGCAACGACGGTACGGTCTTGCGCGCCAAACTTAGCGCCGATGGCTGCAGGCAGAGCAAAGCCCATGGTGCCTAAACCACCGCTGGTAACGTTGCTGCGCGTGTTATTGAATTGCGCGTAACGGCAAGCCACCATTTGATGCTGGCCTACATCGGTAACAATAATTGCTTCACCTTTGGTGATCTCGTTTAATTGTTTGATCACCTCGCCCATGGTCATTTCGCCCGTGGTGGGGTTAAGTTCATTATGGATAACCTGCTCAACTTCCTGACGGGTGTAATCGTTGAATTTATCAAGCCATTCCGTGTGCAGTTTTTCTTCTACCAACGCGGTAAGCATTGGGATGGTCTCTTTACAATCGCCCCAAACTGGCACGGCAGATTTTACATTTTTGTCTATCTCGGCAGGGTCAATATCCAAATGGATCACCTTTGCCTGCCTGGCATACTTATCAAGGCGGCCTGTTACGCGGTCGTCAAAACGCATACCTATAGCGATCAATACATCACACTCGTTAGTTAGCACATTTGGCCCGTAGTTGCCGTGCATACCCAGCATACCTACGTTTTGTGGATGGTCCGTGGGGATAGCGCCCGCACCAAGGATAGTCCATGCAGCGGGAATGCCGCTCTTTTCAACAAAAGTTTTAAACTCCTGCTCGGCACTACCTAATATTACGCCTTGTCCCCATAATATAAATGGTTTTTTGGCAGCATTGATCAGTTCGGCAGCCTCTTGTATATACTGCGGGCGAACAATAGGTTTTGGCCTGTAGCTACGGATATGGTTACATTTAATATAGCCTTCGTAATCGAACTTCTGGATCTGCGCGTTCTTGGTAATGTCTATCAATACGGGGCCGGGACGGCCGCTTTTGGCAATGTAAAATGCCTTAGCAAGCACCTCGGGGATCTCAGTAGCATCGGTTACCTGGTAATTCCATTTAGTAACAGGTGTTGTAATGTTTATTACATCTGTTTCCTGGAAGGCATCCGTACCTAAAAGGTGTGCGAATACCTGGCCGGTGATACAAACCAGCGGTGTGCTGTCTATCTGCGCATCGGCTAAACCGGTGACTAAGTTGGTGGCACCGGGGCCGCTGGTCGCAAAAACAACACCTACCTTGCCCGATGAACGCGCGTAACCCTGACCGGCATGTATGCCACCTTGCTCGTGGCGAACAAGGATGTGGTTAAGTTTGTCGCTGTAATCATATAAAGCATCATAAATTGGCATAATAGCACCGCCGGGGTAACCAAAAATGGTATCCACACCTTCCACGATCAGGGCTTCTAATAATGCTTCCGATCCTGATAGTTGTACTACTGGTGATTTCACCGATTGCTCTTCGACTTCACCGATTTGTTGTGTGATTGTTTGTGTTTCCATTATTCTGTGATTACGCCGATGCTTTTGAAACACCGATTTTATTCTATTCTATTATCTTTTAATCTTAATCTAATTACGGCATTTCATCGGTTACGCAACCTTCGGCAGCATTGCTTACGGTTTTGGCGTAGCGGTATAAAAGCCCTTTGCTTACTTTTAAAGCCGGTTGTTTCCAGGCGGCTTTGCGGGCGGCAAATTCTTCGTCGCTTATCATTACGTTAATGGTGCGGTTTATCGCATCAATAAAGATCCTGTCTTCGTCTTTTACAAAGGCAATACCACCACCATCATAAGCCTCTGGTGTAATGTGGCCTACCACGAAACCGTGTGTGCCACCACTAAAACGGCCATCGGTAATTAGCGCTACCGAACTACCCAAGCCCGCGCCAAATATGGCAGAGGTTGGTTTCAGCATTTCGGGCATGCCCGGCGCTCCCTTAGGGCCTACATTACGGATAACCACTACATCGCCTTTTTTAACAAAGCCGCTTGTAATGCCGTGGATCAGCTCAAATTCTCCATCAAATACACGGGCAGGGCCTTCAAAGCTGGTGCCCTCTTTACCGGTAATCTTAGCAACGCTTCCGCCTTCAGCAAGGTTGCCGTAAAGAATCTGTAAATGACCGGTCGCTTTTATAGCATGCTCTACAGGTAATATGATCTTTTGCGCATCGAAATCCAATGCAGGAACGGTTTCTAAATTTTCGGCGATAGTTTTACCTGTTACAGTAAGGCAACTGCCGTCAAGCCAGCCTTGTGCAAGGCAATATTTCATCACTGCGGGTACTCCGCCAATGTTATGCAGGTCTTCCATCATGTATTTACCGCTGGGCTTCATATCGGCCAGTACCGGGATGCGGTTACTTACGGTTTGAAAATCATCCTGGGTTACTCTGACGCCAACACTTTTGGCCATAGCAATTAAGTGCAATACCGCGTTGGTAGAACCACCAAGAACCATAATGATCACTATCGCGTTCTCGAAAGCCGCACGGGTCATGATGTCTGATGGTTTGATGTCTTTTTCTAAAAGTATTTTAATGGCTTTGCCGGCAGCCAAACACTCTGCTTTTTTATCATCGCTTAAAGCTGGGTTTGATGAGGAGTAAGGCAAACTCATGCCCAATGCCTCGATAGCGGCAGCCATGGTATTAGCCGTGTAAATACCACCACAGGCACCCGCGCTTGGACAGGCATTTTTTATAACACCAATAAAATCTTCGGGAGTAATTTGCCCTGCTATCTTTTTACCTAAAGCTTCAAAAGCCGATACGATATTAAGGTCTTCACCTTTCCAGTGGCCCGGTTTTATTGTTCCACCATATACCATAATTGAGGGGCGGTTTAAACGGCCCATTGCCATGATAGAGCCCGGCATATTCTTATCACAGCCCGGCAGGGTTATTAAACCATCGTAGTATTGAGCGCCTGTAACCGCTTCGATAGAATCTGCGATAATATCGCGGCTCATTAGCGAGTAGCGCATACCTTCGGTACCGTTGCTCATGCCATCGCTTACGCCGATGGTGTGGAATATCAGGCCCACCATATCTTCATCCCAAATACCCTGTTTAACCAATTTGGCAAGATCGTTAAGGTGCATGTTACACGTGTTACCATCGTAACCCATGCTGGCTACACCAACCTGTGCTTTTTGCATGTCATCATCTGTAAGGCCTATCCCGTAAAGCATGGCTTTTGCCGCAGGTTGTGTTTCATCCTGGGTAAAGGTTTTACTGTACTTGTTTATTTCTACAGTGTTTGTAGTATCTGATGATGAACTCATTTTTATGAAGCGTTTTTATCCATCGTGCCCGCCGAAAACGGCGTTAACGATTTAGGTTGTATTGTGTATTCGTAAGTTAGATATAGCCTTATGGAATAACAAGGCAATAAAAATTTATTTTAAATAAGTATTTTATATTGATTAGTTTAAATTATCGGTATTTAATTTGTTGATAATATATAAATATAGAATTTAATTTTTATTAATTTATACCAAAGTTTAAAACGGTATTCGGTATGTTTTTTATGCATGCATAGCAATAGTTTAAAATTCGGCGTGAAATGGGTGGTTTGACGTTTAAATTTACTTTTTCGATTGTTCTCGTTTAACTAATGAGAAAAGGCCGAATGAGAAATTTTATTTAACATTGTATTGCACTTTATGAACGATATGAACGAGTTTAATTTTCAGATATTACCGGTTACCTTATTGCAAGCGTATGTAGCGCAGGTAGATGAACGCATATCCGAAGATTTCGAAAAATTGAGTGATAGCGAGCTATCGGTTTCAACCTTTAGTTTTTACACATCGGTATCTGCTGTTTTTTCTTCTAAGATAGAAGGGGAAGATATTGACCTCGATTCGTTTATCAAACACAAGTTATCGGGTGTTAAATTCCTGCCGGATCATACCCAAAAGATCGATGACTTGTATGCTACCTACCAGTTTGCTCAAAAACGTGCTTTAGATAAAAAGCACGTTAAAAAGGCGCATAAACTACTAACTGGGCATATTTTACACAAAAGCCAGCGCGGTAAAACGCGTACTGGTGAAATGTTTGTAATTACTCCCGAGGGCAAAATTGAATATGTGGCTTGCGAATGGGGGTTGGTTAAGGACGAAATGAAAAAGCTTTATAACGACATGCAGTTGTTAATAGAAACCGATCTTAATGTTAAAGAGGCATTCTTTTTTGCGTCGCTTATTCATTTAGTATTTGTTAAGATCCATCCATTTAATGATGGTAATGGTAGGACAGCCCGTTTATTAGAAAAATGGTTCCTGGCGCAAAAACTTGGCAATAAAGCCTGGTACCTGCAATCAGAAAAGTATTACTATCAAAACCACCGTACTTATTATAATAATATAAGAGCATTAGGCCTGGAGTATGAAACTCTTGATTATTCAAAAGCGTCAGCATTTTTGAACATGTTGCCGAGATCTTTAATGGTCAATAATTAATAAAAATTTCAAAGAACTAAATTAAGCACAAAAAAAGTCCGGTCAATACTGACCGGACTTTTAATTTATCAGTATAAAAAGTTTTATTTCTGAATAATGCCCTCCGCTAATACGGTAACCTTATTGTTTAAAGCTTCTACCACACCACCCTGGATAAAAAATACTTCTTCTTTAGTACCTGCGGCACCGCGGATGGTTAATTTACCATCGTTTAAAGTAGAAATTATAGGGGCGTGGTTATTCAAGATCTCTAAAAATCCTAATGTACCGGGTAAAGTAACCGAGGTAGCCTCGCCTTCGTAGATCTTTTTATCAGGAGTAAGAATTTCTAATGTCATCTGTTTGGTATCAAGTAATTAGTATCAAGTATCAAGTAATATTTAGAGTATCACGCGGTAAGGATGTCTTACTACTTGATACTATATACTTGCTACTAATTATTAGCTTCTGCTAATAATTTTTTACCTTTTTCAATAGCATCTTCAATGCTGCCTACAAGGTTAAATGCTGCTTCGGGGTACTCATCAACTTCACCATCCATAATCATGTTAAAACCTTTGATGGTGTCTTTAATGTCAACCAATACACCTTTTAAACCGGTGAACTGCTCGGCAACAAAGAACGGTTGTGATAAGAAACGCTGAACACGGCGTGCGCGTGATACAACCAATTTATCTTCTTCAGAAAGCTCGTCCATACCTAAGATGGCGATGATATCCTGAAGCTCTTTATAACGTTGTAAAGTTTCTTTAACACGTTGAGCGGTATTATAATGCTCGTCACCTAAAATAGCTGCGCTAAGGATCCGTGAGGTAGAATCCAATGGATCCACTGCAGGGTAAATACCAAGCTCGGCAATTTTACGTGAAAGTACGGTTGTAGCATCTAAGTGGGCAAATGTTGTTGCCGGTGCAGGGTCAGTTAAATCATCCGCAGGTACGTAAACGGCCTGTACAGATGTAATTGAACCACGTTTTGTTGAAGTGATACGCTCTTGCATGGTACCCATCTCGGTAGCCAGTGTGGGCTGATAACCTACTGCCGATGGCATACGACCTAATAATGCCGATACCTCAGAGCCTGCTTGTGTAAAGCGGAAGATGTTATCAATAAAGAATAAGATGTCACGACCTTTACCATCCTCATCACCATCGCGGAAATATTCTGCAAGGGTAAGACCAGAAAGTGCCACACGTGCACGTGCACCCGGGGGCTCGTTCATTTGGCCGAATACGAATGTTGCTTTTGATTCTTTCAAAGCCTCAGGGTCGATCTTAGAAAGATCCCATCCACCGGCTTCCATTGAATGCATAAACGCATCGCCATATTTTATAATGCCCGATTCAAGCATCTCGCGCAGTAAGTCGTTACCTTCACGGGTACGCTCGCCTACACCGGCAAATACAGATAAACCTGCATAAGCTTTCGCGATGTTATTGATCAGTTCTTGAATTAATACTGTTTTACCAACACCGGCACCACCAAACAAACCAATTTTACCACCTTTTACATAAGGCTCTAAAAGGTCAATAACTTTGATACCTGTAAACAAGGCCTCAGTTTCGGTAGATAGATCTTCGAAACGTGGAGGGGTAGCGTGGATAGAACGGCCATTCGTTTTGTCAAGATCAGGAATACCATCAATTGCATCACCAACTACGTTAAATACACGGCCTTTGATTTGCTCACCAACCGGCATTTTTATAGCTGCAGCAGTATCTAAAACTTTCATTCCGCGCAGCAAGCCGTCGGTGGAGTCCATCGCGATTGCACGCACACGGTCTTCACCTAAATGTTGCTGAACTTCCAAAATGATTTTCTGTCCGTTGTCTTTTGTGATCTCAAGCGCATCATAGATCTTAGGAAGATGTGCATCATCAGCGAAACTTACGTCAACTACCGGACCGATGATCCTTGATATTTTTCCAATGTTTGGCATATATAACCTGGTATTTTAAATAATTTATGATGAAACAGATGCGCTCTATACAAAACGGTACTATTTCAGAGGCGCAAAGTTAAGGTTTATTGCCAAATATTTAAATAGTTAAGTGAAGAAATTTCTGTGAAATTTTTCAGGGACAATTTTGTAGTTTTGTTCACCAATTTTAAAACCGGCTTTACAGCCTCTTAACGTATTAAATGAAAAAACTTCTACTACTATTAATGTGGTTAGCCCCCGGCGTTATCTATGCCCAGGGTTTTATGGTTAACCTAAACGGACAAAAACAAATAGGCATGGGCCACACCGGTACCGGCTTGTTGCAGGATGGTGCTTCGGTTGTTTTTAACCCCGGCGCAATGGCGATGTTATCTGAAAACTATTTGCAGGCAGGTATAAGCCCGCTGTTTTTTAAGTCGGGTTTCCAGGGTGCAGGCGCTTCGGGTACTGCGTTTACCAAAGAAAAAGTAGCTACTCCTTTTAACGCTTATGGCGTATGGGGTCCTAAAGGTGCCCGCTGGAAAGTAGGCCTTGGCGTTTACACCCCGTTTGGTGGCTTAACGGATTGGGGAAGCAACTGGCAGGGAAAATACGTATTGGAGAGCCTTGATCTTAAGGCGATATTTTTCCAGCCGACGGTTAGTTATAAACTTACCGATTACCTAAGCATAGGTGCAGGCTTTGTTTACAACCATGCATCGGTTGACCTGCAACGTGCTATCCCAGTGAGCGGGCCCGACGGTAACCCCGGCCAAGCGCGTTTAACTGGCGGTGGCCGCGGCTACGGGTGGAACGCAGGGGTGTTTATTAAGCCAAGCAATAAATTTACCATTGGTTTAAATTACCGTTCGCGGGTTAATACTACCATTAAAAAGGGCGATGCCTTCTTTAGTGTGGCAAACTCGCTGCAGGCAAATTTCCCGCAACCAAATTATTTTAAAGCAGGTATCCCGTTGCCGGCAAATGCTTCAATAGGTTTTGGCTATACGCCTGATACAAAATGGACTTTGGCTTTCGATGCGAATTTTGTGGGATGGCATTCTTATAAAGCCCTTGCGTTCGATTATACATCAAACACCGCTACTTTAGCTGATACTTACTCGCCACGTAACTATAAAGACGCGTTTAGCTTAAGAGGTGGCGCGCAGTATAAAACAAGTGACAAAGTTGCCGTGCGCCTTGGTGGTGGTTACGCCAGCACCGCAGTAAAAGATGGTTATGTAACGCCAGAGGTACCCGATGCTAACCGCTATTACTTAACAGCGGGTTTAGGCTACAAGCTTACACGCAAACTGGATCTTGATCTTTCTTTCGAGTACGAACACTTGTTCTCTCGTTTCCAAACTAATATCGAATCTAATTTATCGGGTACATTCAAAAGCAATGTTTATATCCCGGGTGTTTCAATTTCTTACCATTGGTAATATCCTTTCAGCATGAAAACGTTAAATAAATACATATACATATCTGCAGCGCTTGTATTATTTACAGGCTGTAAACCCAATTTTGAAAGCCCTAAGAAAAGCGAAGGCAATGCCGATTTTACCCGCTACATAGCGGTAGGTAACTCGTTAACCGCTGGCTACGCGGATAACGGCTTATACCTGGAAGGGCAGCAAAATTCTTACCCAAGCATCATTGCCAAACAAATGGCTATAGTTGGCGGTGGTACCTTTACCCAGCCGCTATTTAACGAAGCACAGGCAAGCGGCTCTACCTACCTTAAACTTACAGGTTTTAGCGCGACAGGTGCACCAATTACTGCTACCGTTACAGAGAATAATGCAGTACGCGGCCAGGTAACTATCCCGGGTTTTGGAAATGTAACTTTACTAACCAAATACAGCGGCGACCTAAATAACTACGGCGTACCAGGCATTAAGTTACAGCAGATAACTTACGCGCCTTATGGTAATTTAAACCCGTTTTTTGAGCGTTTGCTACTGGGCAACCCGCCAACAAACAATACCACTTACCTCGATTTTGTTACCGCTAAAGATTTTACCTTTTTTACCGATTGGTTGGGTAATAACGATGCTTTAGGTTACGCAACAAGCGGCGGTGCAGGCGATGCATTGACTGATAAGACTCAATTTGCACAGCTATACACTTTATCTATAGCTAAATTGACAGCAAAAGGTGCCAGAGGCGCAGTTGCTACCATACCTGATGTTACATCAGTACCATACTTTACAACCGTTACTATTGGTGCTATTTTAGCCGGTGTGCAAAAAGCTAACCCACAAGTACAGGCGCTTTACATTAGTGCACGTGCATCGGCTGATATCACTAATACCAACTATGCCCCGCGCGCGGCTATAGCGGCAGATCTTATCGTGTTGACATTTCCTACTGCAAAGATCGGCCAAATGGTGACATCGCCGGTCGGTATGGTGCCTTATGGTTTAACGCCTTATGCACCTATTGAGAACCAATATGTATTGGATAATAATGAGTCGGTATTAGTGAAAGATTATGTTACTGATTATAATAAAACCATTAAAGCAGTAGCCGCTACAAAAGGCTTAGCTGTGTTTGATGCCTTTACTTTTTTAAATGGTGTTAAAGCGAATGGTGTGATAATAGATGGTGTAAGTGCAAATTCGAGCTATATCAGCGGTGGGATCTTCTCGCTGGATGGGGTCCACTTAACGCCACGTGGTTATGCCATTGTAGCAAACGAGTTTATTAAAGCGATCAATTCAAACTACGGCTCTACCATCCCGGCAGTAAATATTTCAAACTACCGCGGGGTTAAGTTCCCTAATTAAGCAGTTTGAAGTAAATAGTTGGCAGTTTGCACGTAAATGCAAGCTGCCAACTACCTGCTATAAACTATTTATTTGTTGTTAACTGCAAACTCCCTACTGCCAACTGATAACTATTTTCCCCATATGTTCGCTGCTTTCCATCAGTACGTGGGCTTTGGCAGCCTCGGCCGCAGCAAATACTTTATAAACAACAGGTTTTATTTTGCCCGATGCCAGTAATGGCCAAATATGCTGCTCCAGATTGTGGGCGATAGCTGTTTTAAACCCAACATCGCGAGAGCGCAGCATTGATCCTGTAATGGTTAGTCGTTTACGCATAACCTCACTCAGGTCAATTTCTACTTTTTTACCCTTCATGGTATTAATGTGCACCAGTCTGCCTTCGGTAGCAAGGCATTTAATATTTAATGGGGTGTAGGGGCCACCTATCATATCCAGTATCACATCTACGCCTTTGTTATCAGTTAGTTTAGCTATCGCATCTGCAAAATTTTCTTCGTTATAATTGATGGCCTTCGTAGCGCCAAGGTCTTCGCAAAACCTGCATTTCTCGGCACTGCCCGCGGTTACATAAACTTTGCTACCGAATGCCGTAGCCATTTGTATCGCGGCCACGCCAATGCCGCTGCTGCCTCCGTGCACTAAAAGAGTTTCGCCGGGTTGCAGCCTGCCACGGTCAAATACATTGCTCCAAACCGTAAAAAACGTTTCAGGTAACGATGCCGCTTCGGCAAATGATAAGTTATCGGGCACCGGCAGGCATTGCCCTTCGGGCGCATTACAATATTCCGCATAGCCACCGCCAATTACCAGGGCGCAAACTTTATCGCCTATCTTCCAACGGGTAACGTCTGCACCAATCTCAGTCACCACTCCTGCTACTTCCAATCCCGGTATATCCGTAGGCGCACCCGCAGGCGGTGGATAATTACCTTTCCGTTGTGCAATATCAGGCCGGTTAATGCCCGATGCCATCACTTTAATAAGTATTTCGGTAGGGGAGCAGGCAGGGGTGGGCCTATCGCCAATTTGCAAAACTTCGGGTTCGCCGGGTTGGGTTATGATAATGGCTTTCATATAATTTCGTTTTATATCATATCCTATAGGTTGCCATACAAGGCCTCAAATACAGCTTCGTACCGTACTCTTTTCAAACGGATCGCAATTCTATGACTTCTTTGTGCTATTTTAATTTTTAGCTATTGATGCATCGCCTTTAATGATTTCCCGGATAAAATAACCGCAGAGCTATCAGCAATGTTAAGACTTGCTTTTTCGGCAAACCCGTGCCCTATGTCGAGTATGGTATAATCCTTAAGGGTAGCCGATACGTAGCCGAAATGCATGTTTTTTGAGCCTTTTAATTCGGGTGCCATTTCAAACAACACTTGGCTCGAGTCTGCCTGCGTAACTTTAAGCGTATCAAAATTACTACTATAACTCTCGACTTCGAACCTCGATTTGCCCTTTATATCAACATTGATATTTGCCTGCCTTAACTTTTGCATTTCAAAGTTGGTGTTGGTAGCATCGATAGATAATAATTGCGGCGCAAAAAGACGCACCAATACCCGGTTTTGCATCCAGTTTTTTTCGCCTTGGTTTTTGTATTTATTGGGAAATGTAAGGTGCAGTGTATCGTTTTTTACATAGGCTTTAAAAGTAACACCTGTTTTATAGGCGTCCCAATAATTAAGCACACGTACCGATGCGTGCTTGTTTTGTTCGAAAACGATCTGGGTGATGTTACCGCCATCCAACTTGAGGTATTTAAAGGGCTGCTCCAATACCTTATTATAGTTCCAGTACAAGTCACTTTTATCAACCTTGTCGTACACGTTTTTAAACGCAAGGTCTGTCACCACCACGCCTAACAGCATTACGGCAAATAGTGCGGTGAGTATTGTTGTGCTTATTTTAGTCTTCATGTTTTTTCTCTTTAAATGTTTCGTCGATAAATTTTTGGTAACGTATATCAATTTCTTCCACCGAGATATCCAACAAATACATGCTTCTTAAAAATACCGGTAGCTCATTCTCTAAAAACTGCTCTTTTCTAAAGGCAATTACCCTGGCCATGGCATCTGCTTCTACAAAGTAGCCTACACCCCGTTTGTTGGTGATGATCTCGCGCTGTTGCAAAAAATCATAGGCGCGTTGCACAGTGTTTGGGTTCACCTGCATCATTATTGCAAGATCGCGTATGCTCAGTATCTTTGCTTGCAGTGGCCACTGTTTAAGCAATATCTGCTCGCAAACGTATTCTGCTATCTGTAAGTAAATTGCTTGCTTTTCTCTAAACTCCATTCTAAATTTCTTTTTCTCTCAACCTTAAGTATGCGGTTATCCATAAAATACCAGGCAACACATACTGCAAAAAAATGTTGGTAATATCATATGCGTAATGCGGCAACTCAATGTTCCCAACTTCTGAATAAACTTTAATAAGCACCGTAAAGTACGGGAATGCAACATCAACATTAGAAAATAATAGACTAACAACGGCCAGGTTAAAAAAATAGATGGCAGCAAGTAACCCGCATACCACCAACGCCACCTTTACCAGGGCAACCCGATTAAAATACAACGAGCCCACCATCATAGCGCCCACAAAATTAGTGTATAATATAGTGGCCTTAATAACTACGTTATTATCTAAAAAAGTGTATAAGTAAACATGGTCATACAGGTTTCGGTACAGCGGGCTGCTACGGTCGAGCCCGTTGTGGTACGCAGTTACGAAGGTGTAATCCATCAACCTGAAAAAGCTTAAAAAAACAATGCAAAACAGCAGGCCCGATATTAATACACCGCAAAGCCATTTTTCCAGCGCAGAAGCAGGTAGCGTTAGGTATGCGGCCCCGCCGGCATTGGTAGTAAAGTAGCAGAACACTACAGAGGATAAAACAACTCCGCCGCCAATGAAGCCCCAAATGAAGGTCAGGTTTTGCGCAGGCCCCCAGTCTAAGGAGTAAAGGATAAGCGTGTAAAGTAAAAAGGTGAACGCCAGTACGGCCGCAAACGCGCCAATTATTTGCATAGCGCGCTCCAGTATGGTTTTCTTTAGCAGAAGCCCAAACCTGCTGAGGTTAAAAGTATCATTCATGGTAATGAGGTTTAGTTGGTTGAAAATATTTGTTTGGCCATTGCGGGATTTTCAGTAACGCCGTTAAAAAGTTGCTCTAAGTTTAGGCCCGAATCGTCGCAATCGGTGTTTTCCATCACTATAGCGGTACCACGGAGCATTTTTTCGGAATATAAAACTCTGGCGCCTGGCGGTATTTCTGATACCGTTTTAAAGCAAAGCTTATCTGCAATGTCTGCCACGGAAGCGTGTAGCAGCAGTTTGCCGTCGTCTACAATGATCACGTTATCTATCATGTTCTCCAGGTCGCGAATCTGGTGGGTGGAGATAAAGATAATCCTATCTTCGTTCATCACCGAAGCGATAAGTTTCCTGAACTGCGATTTGGAAGGGATATCCAATCCGTTGGTAGGTTCGTCCATCAAGAGCACCCTGGTATTACAAGCCAGCGCAAATGCTATCACAAACTTTTTTTGCTGCCCGAAGGATAGTTTGTTCAGTTTGCCATCAACGCTTACTTCCAGCTGGGTAAGGTATTTGTAAAAATTATTACTATCAAACCATGGGTAGAAGGGCGCAAACAAGTTTTTATATTGTTTGATAGTAAGCGCCGGTACGTAAACATCCTCGGCTATATAGTAAATGGTTTGCAGGAAGGATGGTTTACGCGTTTGGGGTACCATGCCATTTACCATTACGCTGCCTCCTAGAGGGAACAACGTACCCGCCATATTTTTAAGTAGGGTAGATTTGCCCGCGCCGTTTTTCCCCAGCAGCCCATAAATACTGCCGCTTTGAATTTCTAATGTAAGATTTTTGTAGAGCAGCTTTTTGGACGAATAACCAAACGATAAGTTGTGAAATTGTATCATTAGTGTATTAGTTAATTAGTACACTACAAATGTAAATAGTTAATTGATAATTCCAAGTGTTTTTGTTTTTTTTTGGTAAAAAAATTGTTCTTTAATTTGCAGGATGCCCAACTTTCGGTTAAAAGCTATTTATTTGCATAAAATAAAATACTTATGCTATTACAACCCGGGCAGGCTGCACCGCAGTTTAAATTAACCTCATCAGATCTTAAAGAAGTTTCGTTAGCCGATTTTAAAGGCAAAAAGGTGGTTATCCATTTCTTCCCTTTGGCTTTTACAGGTGTTTGCACCACGCAGCTTTGCACCATGCGCGATAGCTTTGGTTATTACGATGGTTTAAACGCACAAATTTTAGGCATCTCTGTCGACTCGCCTTTTACCCTGGCTAAGTTTAAAGAAGAAAACTCTTATCAATTTCCGTTACTATCTGATTTCAATAAAGAAGTTTCTGCAGCATATGGTGCTTTATATGCTGAGTTTGCTTTTGGTATGAAAGGCGTATCCCAACGTGCTGCTTTTGTGATAGATGAGGAACAAAATGTGATTTATGCCGAGGTGTTAGAAAACGCTGGAGACCTGCCAAATTTTGAGGCAATTGCCGAAAAAGTAAAGTAATTGATAAAAAAATTTGCAATGGATGTAGAATATCCTATTTTTGCAGTCCGTAAAAAACGGGGCGGTTGTTAATTTATTGACAACAGTTGTTATCAAAATACGCATTTGTAGCTCAATTGGATAGAGCATCTCACTACGGATGAGAAGGTTTGGGGTTCGAATCCCTACAAGTGCACACTAATTAAGCCTTTCTGTTTTAAAACACTGAAAGGCTTTTAACTTTAATCACAAAGGGATGCTTAACTTAGTACTGTTTGGCCCGCCCGGAGCAGGGAAGGGTACTCAATCACAGAATCTTATCGAGAAATTTGGCCTGATCCACCTTTCAACAGGTGATCTGTTACGTGGCGAAATTGCGCAAGGCACCGAACTTGGCCTCGAAGCAAAAAAACTAATGGACGAGGGGATGCTTGTTCCTGATAGTGTTGTGATTGGTATGATCAGCAATAAACTTGACGCTAATAAAGATGCAGAAGGCTTTATTTTTGATGGTTTCCCGCGCACTGTAGCACAAGCCGAGGCTTTAGACAATTTGCTTGAAACAAAAGGATCTGCCATTTCTGGTATGATCGCTTTAGAAGTTACCGATAGCGAATTAGAACAACGTTTATTAAAACGTGGCGAGACATCCGGCAGGCCTGATGATGCCAACCCGGAAGTTATACGTAAACGGATTAAAGAATATAATGACAAGACTGCACCGGTTGCAGGCTTTTATAGAAACCAAAGCAAATACAAAAGCATCAATGGTATCGGGTCTATAGATGAGATTTTCTCTTCTATCAATTCGGTTATCGAAGTTTATTAATAATATAGTCCGAAAGTCGGCAAGGCAGTAAAGTCCGGAAGACGGTAAAGCGATTTGCTTACCATCTTTCGGACTTTCCGTCTAAATAACTTTCTACTTTAAAACGCAATACTATGTCTCAGGGTTCAAATTTTGTTGATTACGTAAAAATATGCTGCCGTTCGGGACATGGTGGCCCGGGTTCATCGCACCTGCACCGCGATATTTTAACATCAAAAGGTGGCCCGGATGGTGGCGACGGTGGCCGCGGCGGGCACGTTATTGTAAAAGGTAACGCCCAATTGTGGACGCTGCTTCACCTTAAATTCCGAAAGCACGTAATTGCAGGCGATGGTGACTCTGGTGGTAGTTCACTCCGGTCGGGTAAAACCGGACGCGACGAGATATTGGAAGTGCCGCTTGGAACCATTGCAAAAAATGCAGAAACAGGCGAAGTGATCTTTGAGATAAGCGCCGATGGCGAAACACAAATTCTATCAAAAGGCGGCCGTGGCGGCCAGGGTAACTGGCACTTTAAAACGGCTACACAGCAAACCCCACGCTATTCGCAACCAGGTGAGGATGGCCAGGAAGACTGGAATATCCTTGAATTGAAGTTACTGGCCGATGTTGGTTTGGTGGGTTTCCCTAACGCGGGTAAATCAACTTTACTTTCGGTAGTATCTGCAGCTAAGCCGGAGATTGCTGATTACGCCTTTACAACGCTTGTGCCTAATTTGGGTATCGTTGGCTATCGCGATAACAGATCGTTTGTTATGGCCGATATTCCGGGTATCATAGAGGGTGCGTCGCAGGGCAAAGGGTTGGGGATCCGGTTCCTGCGCCACATCGAGCGTAACTCAGTGCTGCTATTTATGGTCCCGGCCGATACCAACCGCACTATTAAAGAAGAATACGACATCCTGCTGAGGGAATTGAACGAGTACAACCCCGAACTGATGCACAAGCCACGGGTATTAGCCATAACCAAATCTGATATGCTTGATATTGAGTTACAGGAAGAGATGGACAAGGAAGTGCCTAAAGATATCCCCTACGTGTTTATATCCTCGGTTGCCCAAAAGAATATAACCGAACTGAAGGACTTACTTTGGAAAGAGATAAACAAAGACGTTATCGCGCCTCAGTAGCGAAATAAAGTACATAGTTATCGCTTAGTTCTTTAAGCGAAAAACCTTTGTACCCCGGGAAGGATTTTAGGATAACAGATGCCCTTATACCAATATATTTTCCTCTAATTTTAACGTGCCGGATGTAGCATAGGTTTTTGGCGTGTACCACAGGTACACATACGACCCCAGCATGAACAGGATAAGAGATCCCACTATCCAATACCAGCGGCTTACCAGTATTTTAGCTATTTTAAAATAGTCAACCTCTTGGTTGGGTAATTTTTTGACAATTTTATCCGATTCCTCCATTACTGCCTGCTAAGGGTAAAAATTATCAGTGCCGTGTTTAAAAATAGTAAAGCCGGTTGTACCCAGGTATTAAAGCTTTGCAAGTTTTCGCTACGTATAGCGCGTTTGTTTTGTGCAACGTAAATAATATCGCCGTTTTGCAACAAGGTCCTCGGGTCCGATAGCGAATTGATGTTGCTCAGATCAATCTCAGTTACTTTGCGGTCTTTATCTTTGCCCCGTATTATTTTGATGGTTTTTTCATTGGCAGCCGGCGTTAAACCCCCTGCCTGCCCAAGCATTTCAACCAAAGTAGTATTATCTTTTATAATAGGGAAGTTGCCGGGCGCTTTCACCTCACCCAATAAGGTAACTTTTAAATTAATAACCTTTAATTCAATAATAGGGTCTTTTAAAAGGTTTTTACGATAAAGGTCCTCTATAAGTTTTGTGGCTTGCGTGCGTGTTAAACCGGCAACCTGTACATGCCCAATTACAGGTAGTGCTACAGTACCGTCTTCTTCTACCTGGTAGGTTTGGCCCTGCCCGGCCACACTGCCGGCAGAAGATCCGTTAGCCATTACGGGTAATTCATCAACAATGTACTTGATGTTTTGCAGGTTTCTTATCTGCAAAACATCCTGCGGTTGTATATGGTAGCTAACCGTAGCCATGGGCTGTTGTGTAGCGGTATCAGCAATTGATGCCTTTTTTTCGAAAAGTATCTGGTTTTGTTTGTAAGAGCACGAACTACCCAAAATAACAATACCAACAAAATAAATTATGTATAAAGCACGCATATAAAATAATTACCGCTTAATGTTACTAATAATTATGCAGCGATTTCAAAATTACATAATTTGCACCATAAATAAACGTATTTTTCCGCAGTGCATGACCTTAAAATATCAGTAATAACTGTTTCCTATAACGCTCAGGATACTATTGAGCAATCTATCCGGTCGGTAATAAGTCAAGACTACAGGAATATAGAGTATATAATAATAGATGGCAACTCGGCAGATGGCACGGTTTCAATAGCAAAAAAATATCTCAAAAACATCCATGTCCTATTGTCCGAACCCGATAAAGGCATATATGATGCCATGAATAAGGGTATAGCTTTAGCCACGGGCGATGTTGTAGGCATATTAAATGCCGACGATTTTTTTAAAGATGAACACGTTTTAACTGTAGTTGCCCAAGCCTTTGAAAACAATAAACCCGATATTGTTTATGGCGACCTGAATTACATAAAATCAGATGGATCCATCAGCCGTAAATGGGTGAGCGGCGAATATAAAAAAGGGATGTTTAATTATGGCTGGATGCCCCCGCACCCAACGTTTTATTGCAAGAGGGAATTGTTTGAAAAATTTGGCAGCTATGGTCTTGAATATGGTACCGCTGCAGACTATGAATTGATGCTGAGATATATCCACCGAAACCTTTTATCAGTGTATTACGTAAAACAGGTATTGGTGGAAATGAGTGTAGGTGGAGTAAGTAACCGCAGTATCAAAAACCGTATCAAATCTTTATTTTTTGATATGAAAGCGATGTATAAAAATAAGATATTCTTTCCGCCTATAACATTGATATTAAAGCCATTAAGGAAATTAAGGCAATTTTTTTAATTGTGGATATAATTGATACATTTGCTGCATATAATTGCCCCTAACATTATATAAAATGCCCGAATATTTAAACACTTATTATTTTATATATTATTTGTTAATGGTAACGTTCTCAGTTTTGATAACGCTGCTTTCCATCCCCTCAATTTTACACGTAGCGCGCACCCGGCATTTATATGATGATGTTGGCCATTTTCGCAAACAGCATGACCACGGCATACCACGATTAGGTGGCGTAGCTATATTTGTAAGCTTTACCATTACCCTGCTATTGTTCAGCATAATTGATAAAACCATACCGGTTAGTTATTTGCTTACGGCCAGTATCGTATTGTTTATTATGGGGTTGAAGGATGATCTTTCGGGCGTAAATTCAAGTACCAAATTTTTAATACAGTTCATTGTAGCTACTATACTGGTTATTTTGGGTGATATCCGCTTTACCAGCATGTACGGTATGTTTGGTTTAAACGATATCCCTTACGTAGCAAGCGCAATATTTTCTATCCTGTTTATTATCCTTATTATCAATGCCTTTAATTTAATTGATGGTATTGATGGGTTGGCGGCTACCACATGTATCATTGTGAATGGTGCTTTCTCTATCCTGTTCATCTCCATGAAACATTACGAACTGGCAGCCGTATCATTAACAATAGTAGGTGCGGTATTTGGATTTTTACGCTTTAATTTAACCCCCGCCAAAATATTTATGGGCGATGCAGGCTCATTGCTTATTGGCCTTATATCGGCAATTATGGCTGTTAAGTTTATCGAGCTTAATAAAGTCACAGCCGTTAATGCCCCGTCAATTATATCGGCACCGGCGTTGACTTTTGCCATATTAATGGGGCCAATATTTGACACGCTTAGGGTATTTACACTACGCATTATACAAGGTAAATCGCCTTTCACGGCAGATCGTAACCACATACACCACCGTATATTAAGATTAGGCTATACCCACATGCAAACCACTTTAATGTTAGGCGGTATAAACATCCTGCTTATTATTATGGTGCTTGCCTTTGCAAACCTGGGTAACTTTATGCTAATAGTGCTTATATTTTTGGCATCTATGCTGTTTAACTGGGCCGTTACATTCTTCCTGCGTACAAAAGAGCGCGAGAGTTTTTCGTTGCGTAACCTATTCGTGTAGTATTAAACACCCTGTTTTATTTTATTAGTTTTGCATCCTTAATTTTGATATAAAATGAGGATCGCTATAAACGGTTTTGGCCGTATAGGCCGTATATTTCTACGAACCATTCTTGCAAAGCCCGGTATACAGGTTGTGGCTATAAACGACCAGGCCGATACCGCTACACTGGCCCATCTCTTTAAATATGATTCGGTTCACCGTGGCTTTAAGGGCACGGTAACTAACGATGCTGCTAACCTGTATGTGAATGGTATTGCTATAAAAGTTTACCAGCAAGCCGACCCTGCTTTGCTGCCCTGGAAGGAACTTAAGATTGACCTGGTTATAGAAGCTACCGGCAAATTCATCACCGAAGCAGGTGCCTCCAAACACCTTACGGCAGGGGCGAAGCAAGTTATTATATCTGCCCCGGCGGGCGATAAAAGTATCCCTACCGTTGTACTTGCCGTTAATGATGGTACGGTAGACCTACGCTCGCCCATATTGTCCAACGCATCATGTACTACCAACAACGTGGCTGCCATGGTTAAGATACTTGACGACAACTGGCACATAAGAGATGGCTACATTACCACCGTGCACTCCATGACGGGCGACCAAAACCTGCACGATGCACCTCATAAAGATCTGCGCCGGGCAAGGGCGGCATCGGCATCTATCATACCCACTACAACAGGCGCGGCGAAAGCTATAACTAATATATTCCCGCACCTGGAAGGCCGCTTAGGCGGAGCAGGCATCCGTGTACCAGTGCTTAACGGCTCGTTAACAGATTTTACCTGCAGCCTCGAAAAAATGCCGACGGTTGACGAGATTAACGCAGCCTTTAAAGCAGCTGCCGATGGGCCCATGAAAAACGTGTTGGAATACACCGAAGACCCTATTGTATCTACAGATATATTAGACAACCCGCATAGCTGCATATTTGACGCGCAGCTTACCTCTATAGTAGGTGGGCTTGTAAAAGTAGTTGGCTGGTACGATAACGAGATGGGCTATAGCAGCCGCCTTGCCGATCTGGTTGAAGAAATAAGCCAGTTACCCGCATGATAAAGTTTATCACCGCCAACGATGTATTACCTTTACGTAACGAGGTTTTACGTGAAGGTAAGCTAACGCTTGATGAATGCCGTTTTCCAAACGATGATGCCGAAGGGGCTTTCCATTTAGGTTATTATATAGGTAATGAGCTGGCCTGCATCGCATCTTTCCACCCATTGGGGTATGACGGTTTCGAGGGTAAAGCCTACCAGCTACGCGGTATGGCTACTGCCGAAAATTACCGCGGTAAAGGCTTCGGTAACATGCTGGTAAACTTTGCTATTACCTACCTGCGCGGGCAAAAGGTAAACTACATTTGGTGCAACGCCCGTAAGAAGGCTATCCAGTTTTATCTGGGTGTAGGTTTCGAGATCATCTCGCCCGAGTTTGAGGTGACCGGCATTGGCCCGCATCATGTAATGTATGTTAAGATACAATGAAGTTTTAAGCAAAAGCAAACACCTTTTTAACTTTTGCGTTGGTGATTAAAATAAAATTGCCCATTTTGGCCCCGTTTGTAAATTATATAACATCATATGAAGACAGTAGATCAGATCAGTTTTAACGGTAAACGTGCGCTTATCCGTGTAGATTTTAATGTCCCTTTGGATAAAGATTTCAATATTACCGATGATAACCGTATGACCGCGGCTTTGCCTACCATTAAAAAGATCTTAAAAGATGGCGGTGCCGTTATTTTGATGTCGCACTTAGGCCGCCCCAAAAACGGCCCGACCGATGAATTTAGCTTAAAACACATAGTACCACACCTGGCCGACCTTTTAGGCCAGCAGGTAGAGTTTGCTGATGATTGCATTGGCGAAGACGCTATAAAAAAATCAAAAGAACTTGAAAAAGGTGAGGTGCTTTTATTAGAGAACCTTCGTTTTTATAAAGAAGAAGAAAAAGGTGATAAAGATTTTGCCGAAAAACTTTCAAAATTGGGCGATGTATTTGTAAACGATGCCTTTGGTACCGCCCACCGTGCACACGCTTCAACAGCTGTTATAGCACAGTTTTTCCCGGATGCGAAAGTGTTTGGTTACCTGATGGCTGCAGAATTAAATAACGCAGAGAAAATATTGAATGGCGCTGTAAAACCTTTCACCGCCATCATGGGTGGCTCTAAGGTGTCTGACAAAATAGAACTGATCGAAAAGCTTTTAGATAAAGTTGATAACCTGATCATCGGTGGTGGTATGGCCTATACATTTGCCAAGGCAGATGGCGGTACTATCGGTACATCATTGGTTGAGGCCGATAAACTTGAACTTGCACTTAGCCTGGTTAAAAAAGCAAAAGAGAAAGGTGTTAACCTGCTATTACCGGTCGATAACGTTATTGCCGATAAATTTGGTAATGATGCCAATACCGATATTGCCAAAACAGGCGAGATCCCTGACAACTGGATGGGTTTAGATATCGGCCCTGAAACTGTTAAATTATTTAGCAAGGTGGTTGAAGAATCAAAAACCATCCTTTGGAACGGCCCGATGGGCGTGTTTGAAATGGAGAAATTTTTGGTGGGCACCAAAGCCATTGCCGAGGCTGTTGCCAAAGCAACCGATAATGGTGCATTTTCACTGATAGGTGGTGGCGACTCTGCCGCCGCAGTTGCCAAATTTGATATGACAAAAGACGTTAGCTACGTATCTACAGGCGGCGGTGCTTTACTCGAATATATGGAAGGCAAAGAGTTGCCGGGTGTAAAAGCCATAAACGAAGACTAATACACTTAGGGTATAATAAAAGGCAACCGTGCAAATGGTTGCCTTTTTCTTTTTAATACATTATTAAATCTATCATCATGATAAAAAATTGGTTAAAAGTATCAACTCTTGCACTTGTATTATTGAGCGCTTGTAAGGATAGGAAAGCGGACAAGGTTGCCGATAATAAGGTTGCGGTTGTAGACCTGAAAAACGGCGATAAAAAGATCCGGGCCTTCAAAGATACTGCACAGGCCAAAATGAATATCTTTTTAGATAGTCTTAAGCCACATGCGCTGGATAGTAATTACCGTTTTCTGGTGAAGTCGCCGTTTTTAGAAGGGAAAGAAAACGAGCATATGTGGAGCGTAGTTTATAAATATGCCGATGGTAAGTTCACCGGTATTTTTGCGGACTCGGCCATTTACATTAAAAATGTGAAAATGGGCGACCATGTACTCATCAATAAAAACGATGTAGAGGATTGGGCCATTTACGATTACAAGCACAATACCGATATGGGCAATTTCTCTGACAAGTACATGCGCAGTCAACAGGCTAAATGACCTTTAGTAACGATTTTGTGGAAGGCGCTGTTTTATCAGCGCCTTTTTTGTTTTATTCACTACTTTTAAAGCATCAACATATATACGATGAAAAGAACTTTCCTTTTAGCTTTCTGCTTTATACTTTTTGCTGTAAGCACCTTCGCGCAAAGCGATGCCGCTTATATTAAAGAGAACTACACCAAGTTTGAATACCAGGTGCCGATGCGCGATGGCAAAAAGCTGTTTACATCGGTATATGTACCTAAAGATCAAACCAAAAAATACCCCATTATGATGGACCGCACCTGTTATAGTGTTGGCCCGTATGGTACTGATAAATATAAGGGTGGCCTTGGCCCTTCAAGCCAGTTTGTGCACGATGGTTACATATTTGTTTACCAGGATGTGCGGGGCCGCTGGATGAGTGAGGGTATCTACGAGGAGATGACGCCCGAGCTGGAAGTCCACAAAACTAATAAGGACGTTGATGAGGGTACCGATACTTACGATACCATTGACTGGCTGATCAAAAACCTGCCGAATAACAATGGTAAGGTAGGGGTGTGGGGTATCTCTTATCCGGGATTTTATACCACCACGGCTTTGCTTAGCCGCCACCCTGCACTTGTAGCAGCATCGCCGCAAGCACCAATTGCCGACTTATACCGCGATGATGCATTCCACAATGGCGCGTTTATGCTGGTAGCAAATTTTGGCTTTTACCCGGGCTTTACCAACAGGCAGGATGATAAACCAACCCAGCGCCGTGCAAAGAGTTTTAACCCCGGCACAGAAGATGGCTATAAATTCTTTTTGGATATGGGCAGCATGCGCAACTCTAATGTAAAGTATTATAAAGATACCATCCGCCTGTGGAACGAAATGATGGATCACCCCAATTACGACCAGCACTGGAAAGAACGGAATGTATTAACCCACCTGCACGATATTAAAACTGCCGTATTGGTCACCGGTGGCTGGTACGATGCCGAGGATTTATACGGTGCCATCAACACCTATAAAGTATTAGCTAAAAAGAACCCGATCACTCCTGTTTACTTTGCCATGGGCCCTTGGGTACATGGCGGCTGGGCACGCGGCGCGGGCGACCACCTGGGCGACGTAGGCTTTGGCGAAACTGGTCCGTTTTACAGGGAGAAAATAGAATTCGCGTTTTTTAGCCATTACCTGAAAGGCACGCCGCTTGATATCGCTAAGGTGAATACTTTTGAAACAGGTGTAAACCAATGGAAAACTTACAAGGCATGGCCGCCGGTTGAGGCACAGGAGAAAAATCTTTACTTATTGCCGGGCGGTAAACTATCTTTCGCCGCGCCAACCACCACTAAAAACGACTTTAAAGAATTTGTTTCAGACCCGATGAACCCGGTGCCTTTTATAGATGGTATCGACTTTGATATGAAACGCGAATACATGACCGCCGACCAGCGCTTCGCCGAGAAACGCTCCGATGTGTTAACTTATAAAACTGACGTGCTTGATAAAGACATTACCATTGCAGGCAACATCTGGGCGAACCTAAAGGTAAGCACCACCGGCACCGATGCCGACTGGATAGTAAAAGTTTTAGATGTTTACCCTGATACCGCAAGTGCCGGTAAATTTACAGGTAAGGATGTACAGATGCCTGGCTACGAGCAAATGGTACGCAGCGAGGCTATGCGTGGCAAGTACCGCAACAGCTTTAGCAAACCAGAGCCATTTGTGCCCGGCAAAGTAACGCCGGTAAATTTCGAGTTACAGGACTTACTGCACACTTTTAAGAAGGGCCACCGCATAATGGTACAGATTCAAAGCACTTGGTTCCCGCTGATAGACAGGAACACCCAGCAGTTCCAGGATATTATGAAAGCAAAAGATACCGACTTTAAAAAAGCAACCCACAAGGTATATAGTTCAAAAGCGAATCCAAGTTATTTAAAGGTTAGGGTGTTGTAGGATGAAGCCTCTTGAAGTGATAAGAATCGCTTTGATTATTATTGCTGCGCTTGCAGTATTCTTGTTGGCTGTGTATAATGGAAGCGGACATATTATACCGCTGAAGACAAATTTGATATTTATAATTATAGCTTTATTAGCATCATTGTTAGTGTTAATGATAAATTCAATACAGGGAAAAGCGGGATAATCCGTTGTGCCGAAAAATCGTTTAATCATCCCCATGCAGTCCACTATCAACATCACCGCCATCCAGCATATCGGCATCCCGGCAACGGATCTTGCCGCTTCACAAACGTTTTATGAGCGGCTTGGCTTTGCCAACGTAATGCAGGCAGGCTTTATAGATGGCGGCAAGCCCGGCACTTGTGTAATGATGCAGCGTGACCAGATGGTGATAGAACTTTACCAGCTACCCGAGCCGGGCTTATCAGAGGTCCGCACACGCAATAACGGACATATAGATCATGTGGCTTTTAATGTCCCTGATATTGACGAAGCATTTGCAAATGTTAAACAAGCTGGCTTTAATATTATCGAACCCGAACCTGTCTTTCTTCAATTTTGGGCTAATGGCTGCAAGTATTTCAACATTACCGGGCCCGATGGCGAACGCTTAGAATTTAACCAGATCCTGTAATATTTCTTCTCTTCTGTAGCATTCAATATGCGCTATACGTAATAGATACAAACCAACCTATTATGTATAAGAAATTACTTTTAGTATTGATGCTGGCAGTCCCGTTTACGGCTTGTAAAAAAAACGAAAACAAACCGGCCTGTGGTACGCAAATCTGTACGGCAGTTTTTAGCGTCGTTACTTTTTCATTTACTGATGTGGACGGCAAACCAACAGAAATTAAAGATGTATCGGTAATAAACGTACGCACGGGCAAAGCAGTGCCGGCTACATCCTACGCAGCCACTGTAAATATGGTGCAGGGTGCGATAATTATTGCTACAGACGAAACCAAAAGCGATTTTTCTGTGGAGGGTGATGACATCCGTATTACCGCTACCAGCGTATCAACCGGCCAAACCAAGCAGGTTACCATTAAAGTATCGGGAGGTTGCAATTGCCATGTTGCCAGGGTATCCGGCGCCGAAACCGTGAAGTTCGACTAACAATATCATACTATCCTTGTTACAATTCAGTTTATAGTGTTTAGCTTAGTACACCAATGTATTAGCTGAATATACCCAAATTGAATTGTAATATCTATGGATATCAAGAGAAGCTTATTTATAGGGTGCTTTATCTTAGCGGCAATAGCATCGCAGGCACAAAAAACAGCAACCAAATTATACCACGAACAATACCGTCTGCAGGCTCATTTTTCGCCCCGTGAAAAGTGGACTAACGACCCTAACGGAATGGTGTACTATAAAGGCACCTACCACTTGTTTTTTCAGTACTACCCAAAAGCTACAGTTTGGGGGCCAATGCACTGGGGGCACGCGGTAAGTAAAGACATGATCCACTGGAAACAGCTACCTATCGCCTTATATCCCGATAAGTTGGGTTACATCTTTAGCGGCAGCGTAGTGGTTGACGATAAGAATACTTCCGGCTTTGGAACAAAGGATAAACCCGCCATGGTATCCATATTTACCCATCACGATCCAAAAGGGGAGAAGGCTGGCTCATCCGTATTTCAAAACCAAAGCCTTGCCTATAGCCTTGATGAAGGCACCACCTGGACAAAGTACACAGCTAACCCCGTGCTTAAAAACCCCGGCATAAAAGATTTTCGCGACCCTAAAGTTTTCTGGTACGCTAAAGACAAAAAATGGGTGATGAGTTTGGCTACCAAGGATAGGATAACCTTTTATTCATCACCAAATTTAAAGGACTGGAAAAAAGAGAGCGATTTTGGGCAGTTGCTTGGCGCCCACGGCGGTGTTTGGGAATGCCCTGATCTTTTTCCGCTGAAACTGAACGGTAAGGAATATTGGGTATTGCTGGTAAGCATCAACCCCGGCGGGCCTAATAAAGGCTCGGCAACGCAATATTTTGTGGGGCATTTTGATGGGAAGACTTTTACCCCAAGCAGCACCCAAACCAAATGGATAGATTATGGGCCAGATGATTACGCGGGTGTAACCTTTGGCAATACCGGCAACCGCAAAGTGTTTTTAGGCTGGATGGGTAACTGGCTTTACGCTAACCAGGTACCAACTGTAAAATGGCGCAACGCCATGACCATCCCGCGCGAATTATCGTTAAAGCTAACCGCGGGGGATATCTTCCTTACATCTAACCCGGTGAAAGAACTTAATAAAACAGTTAACAAAACCATTAAGGTTGATGCGCAGCTTTTGGCAAAGGATAACAACATCTTCTCGGTCATCAAACAAAAGCCAACGCAATACCTGCTTAAATTTACTACCGAGGCTGTGAAAGATTATTCGGTAGTGCTATCTAACATTGCCGGCGAAACGCTAGTAGTTGGCTACGATGCTAAAAACAGCCGTTATTATATCGACCGTAAAAAAGCTGGGCGGAACGCATTTAACAACCAATTTGCAACCGTAAGCTATGTGCCGCGTATTTCGCTGTCACCAACCTCAAGTTTCGAATTGCTTGTCGATGTATCATCTGTTGAGTTGTTTGCAGATGGTGGGTTAAGTAACATGACGGGCGTTTACTTCCCTAAAAAGCCATACACGCGCTTAAGTATTGTAAACAACGGTATGGAGATAGAGCACCTGCAGATACAGCCGTTGAAATCTATCTGGTAAACTTTATTGTTTAATTGGTAAAAACCGATAGCTGAACCTGTACATGCCATTTTGGAACTGAAGCGAAATGGAAAAACCTTCTGCAACAGGTTTGCCATCTATTGTAGCAGGTTTTAGCCTTGGCAGTGTACGCAATTTGTTCATCAAGCTTTGCGATATGTTTATATTAAAAGGGTTTATAGCTTTTAGTTTTGCAAGGTTACCGGTTTCGCTTACTTCACCTTCAATGGTTAACTGCTCATCATACGATTTTAGGTCGATGGTATTAAGATAAGCGCTTAACGCCTCACCAATGCGCTCCGAAAAAGAGTTGATGCCTCCCGAATAGCTTGCATTAACAACCTTTTTTTGTTTTGTAAAATCACATCCAAACTGCGAGAAACTGAGCCTTTCGGCACCTACAAATAAAAATATTGTTGGCGATATTAATACCATACGTGGCCCATCGGTATATTCATTAAACGAAGTGTTACCTTTTTTGAAAGTCCCCAGGTTGTATATCTCAGCTGTAAAATCCGAATCATCGGCCGTCTTTTTAGATTTCCATTTGCCATCTGGCCGGCCATTCAAAAGTTTGCCTTTCCAGTACATAAAGCCCATATCAGCACGGTAGGTGCCATTCCCATTGTCTACTGTTTTTTTGCCCTTATCATCCCATACATCAATAATTTTAATGTCGGATCCGCTGGCATCAAAGGTCATTAATGGCTTGCCTGTGTTGTAAAAAACCTTCCACTTGCCTTCAAATTTATTATGCTTAAAGCTACCCCTTCCCTGTGGCGTGCCATCCAAATAATTAATAACAAATGGCCCTTCCTTTAGTCCTTCGGCAGAATAAGTACCCTGGGTTATGATCAGTTTGGGGTTATCGTGGCTTACATCTATAAACGGGCCTGTAAACTTGCGTTCTTGCATGTTAACGTGCGCGTAGCGAAACATCTGGCTGCAGCTCTCTTCAATTAAATTGAACTCGTCGTTTAAGCCCAGACGGATGCTGTCGCCCTTTATAAACTCGAGTCTGATATTTCTTTCAACAGGTTCAATTACTTCTTGTGCCGATGCATTAAAACAGCAAAGTGCTGCTATAAAGGTAATTAGGGTTAATTTCATTGATAAGGTTATCGTACTGTTAAAGTACAATATTTCTTTTAATTTATTTAAAAGTAAAAGCACCTACTCCAGCACCACCGTTTTATTTTTATAAACAAACACCCGGTCGTCAAAAACCAGTTTAAGGGCTTTGGCTAAAACGGCGGTTTCTATTTCTTTGCCGGCTTTTACCATATCGGCCACGGTAAGGGAGTGGTTGGCGGGGATAATTTGCTGCGCGATGATGGGGCCTTCATCCAGTTCGTCGGTTACGTAATGGGCGGTGGCGCCTATAAGCTTTACGCCGCGTTCGTATGCCTGTCGGTACGGGCTGGCACCTGCAAAGGCCGGTAAAAACGAGTGATGGATATTGATGATCTGCCTGGGGAATTGGCTCACAAAACCATGCGATAATATGCGCATAAATTTGGCCAGAACCAGGTAGTCAAATTCATATTTTTTGGTGATGCCGGTAACGCTTTGTTCAAAGGCGTTTTTGTCCTCGCCGGCGGCCACATAGTAAAAAGGGACGTCGAACCGGCGGCAAATGTCCTGCAAGGTTTCGTGGTTGCCTATCACGCATTGTACACTGGCCCCCAGTGTGTTAAAATAATTGCGCACCAAAATATCCGCAAGGCAATGATATTCTTTGGTCACCAGTACAATTATCTTTTTTTGAGCGATGGGGTTTATTTTAATGAGCGAGCCGATGGGCAAAACTTCTTTCAAACTTTCTTCAAGCCCCTCATAGCCACCGGTTTTATCTACTTCCAGTCGCATAAAAAACAGGTTGGCGGTATTGTCTACATGCTCCTGCATGCTGGTAATGTTAAACTGTTTTTGGGCAAGCAGGCCGGATATGGCTGCAACCAGGCCTACGCGGTCGGTGCATTGGATAACGATGATCATGTTTTGGCTGATAAATGAGTCCGTTCAAACGATTTGATTATAAAAAAAGCTTTGAAAAGTATTGAAATATTGGGTTTCCTGCATTATTAGCGCGATTTTTAAGGTTTTCTCGTTCCAAACAAATTGATGATTTCTCAGCATATTAAAAATGTTAACAAAACAAATTGATAAATTATACATAATAACTACTTAGTCATCAATGTGTTATAATATCTAAACAAATGGTTTAAATTGTGTCAATTCAATCTCTATCATTTGTCTAAGTTCCGGGCCATAAGTTTCTACTGCTTCTTTCTTACTGATCCAGTCGTTATAACGATATGAACGCTTCAGCCGACTTATTTCCTTAAACCGTTTGTAATATGCCCTTTCTATATTTGCATCGCGTTCGCCATCAGTGCGTATGGATTCTTTGTAAAATAAGCGAAAATACGCCCCTTTTAAACCATTAAATACGCTTTCAAACGTTTCGTCAATGGCGAATAATTCTATTCCTAAAGGATCATAAATGGGGTTACTTAGCAGCATACCAATGAATTTAATAGTGCAGTATAAGATACAAATATAATTTTTAGCAACCTTTTAAAGTTAAATCAAAACAATATTCTGTGAACCTTATAACAGTTACCGGAGTTTTGTCCAAGGCGTGTATATCCGACTAATAAACAAAATAGGCTATTTTGAATACGAGACATAGTTAGACCGTTTCACGAAATTACATTGTTAATTATGCAGATAACGAAAAAATATATGACGAACTTGCAACCATTTTAACCGCCTAATTCAAATGACACACGACAGCGTAAATCTCTTTTTAAAATCTTTCGGGATATTGACGGACGATCAAATAGGAGATTTTATTCAACTGTCAACTAAAAAACTCTTCAAGAAATCTGAGTATTTCATTAAAGAGGGAGAAATTTGCAAACATGTGGCATTTGTTTTATCAGGAAGTTTACGTTCATACTATACTTCCGACAAAGATGAAGAAATCACTTACTGTATTACATTTCCGAACAGCTTAATGACTGCGTACTCTTCTTTTCTTACAGCACTGCCAACACAGGAAAACATACAGGCCATTACACAAACTGAGGTGCTTATTATCCAAAAGGCTAAGTTTGAAAAGTTAACACAACAGAATTCAAGTTGGGTTTATTTTTTGAAAGCTATAGCCGAGCAACAATATATTGAGTTGGAAAGAAGGATATTTCAATTACAAAGAAGCGATGCTGCAAAGCGATATACCGACCTTATGAAAAACCAACCCGAGTATATACAAAAAATCCCATTACAATATATAGCATCTTATTTAGGCATTTCACAAAGACATTTAAGTAGAATTAGAAAAGAGATTGCTTTTTAGACATTTGTCCTAAATTTTCTGAATACCCAAGCCTAATTTTGTCTCTTTAAAATAAGATAAATGGTGAAGAAAATTTTGATTATCAATGGACATCCAAACAAAGAAAGTTTGAACTTTGGTTTTGCGGAAGCCTATAAAAAAGGAGCATTAGAAAATAATTCTGAAGTAAAGGAGATTGCAATTTCAAACTTGAAGTTTAATCCAAACCTCGAATTTGGGTATCAAAAACGGTCTGAATTAGAACCAGACTTATTAGATGCTTGGGAGAAAATTAAATGGGCTGACCATTTAATTTGGATTCATCCCGTTTGGTGGGGGGGCATTCCAGCAATTACGAAAGGTTTTATTGATAGACTCTTTTTGCCTGGGATGGCCTTTCAGTATAGAACAAACTCGATTTTCTGGGACAAATTATTGAAAGGCAAGACTGCTCATATCATTACCACACTTGACCAACCAAGCTGGTATTATTGGTTGTTTTATGGTCGGCCCAGTGTAAACCAGCTAAAAAAATCAACCTTGCAATTTTGTGGGATTAATCCTGTTAAAGTTTCATATTTTGGAATTATAAAAAACTCTAAAGACTTGACTAGATTAAAATGGGTTTCAAAAGTTGAAAATTTTGGAAGACAACAAAAATAAAGGCAAACGCATACCAAGCGATAAAGTACGTAATGTTCAATGTGGTCAAACTCTTGTTTTACATCGCTACACAGTTCAATAATATCAGATACTTACTAATAATAAGGAAACGTTAAAACGCGGCCTTTATGTTAATTAAGCTTTATGGGATGCGAAAACTCCTTTAATTTAATATGTGAAAATTATAGTAAGATACCTCCTGACTGCGGCCGCTGAATAGGGCGAGAAAGAATTGATATTATTTAGCTTATGGACAAATATTGATTGTTGCGGTAAGACATTGTTGAGTTAGGCTAAAACAATCAGAGATTTGAACAAATATGCCATGGTTAAATTGCCGAATTTTGCCTAATAACTTATATAACGATGGAACTTAAAAACAGCACCATACTTATCACAGGCGGAAGCAGCGGCATTGGCCTGGAATTTATTAAACAACTTGTTGATAACGGCGTAAATAAAATTCTCATAACTGGTCGGGATATTTCCAGCCTTGAAAAAGCCAAGAAGCGATTCCCTCAAATTCACATCTTTCAGAGCGATGTTAGCGATCCGCTTGCTATCGCGCAGTTATTGCAGAATGTTACCAGTCAATTTCCAGAGCTCAACATCATCATCAATAATGCTGGTATTATGCGAAACCTTGATTTGCTAAACACAAACTTGAACCTCAATGAAATCACCGACGAGATTGATATCAGCCTTTCTGGAAGCATAAGGATGGTACAAGCATTCCTGCCGCATTTACTTACCAAAACAAGTGCAGCAATAGTCAATGTGTCGTCAGGATTGGCATTTGTTCCCTTTCCAGCATCACCTGTATACAGCGCAGCCAAAGCGGGGCTACATGCTTACACCCGCATTTTACGGTTACAATTAAAGCAGACACGTATTAAAGTGTTTGAACTGGCGCCCCCGGGCACAGCAACCCCTTTGGCTGACGCTTTTAACCATTTACTTGACAGCAGTTCAAACATGGCAGTGGACAAAATGATCAATGTTGCTATCAAAGGGATTTTGAATGATAACTTTGAAATTAAACCAGGCCTGGCAAAAATCCTTAAAGTGATGAGCAGACTCGCACCCGAGACCATGCTTAATTTCTTCCAGAAGGCTTTGCAAAAAGGAATGTCTAAAAAATCATCTTAGCAAAATGTCGAGCGCAGCGCCAAAACACATAAAAACGATTACCGAATTTCATCGGATTACAGGCCTTGCCGGCCCATCACATCCTTTGATCAGTCTGATAGACTATTCCAAAATCCGTATTCCGGATGGTCAATACGGGGTTGGGACGATCTTCGATTTTTATTCTATAGCAGTTAAACGTGGTGTTAACTTTAAAATGATATACGGACAGCAGACATACGATTTTGACGAGGGCATCATGTATTTTATATCTCCGGGACAAGTATTTCGTGTTGAAACGGTGGACCGTAGCGCATCGGAACCGAAAGGATGGTTGCTGTTAATCCATCCTGACTTTTTGACTAATTCAACTTTATCCAAGAACATAAGGAACTACCAATATTTTGGTTACTCCGCAAATGAGGCACTATTTCTTTCTGAAAAAGAAGAAAGAAGAGTGAATGATATTGTAGAAAAGATCGGAGAAGAATGCAATGCATACACCGACCGGTTTTCGCAAGCGATTATCATTGCTCACCTGGAAGCATTGCTCGGCAACGCAGACCGGTTCTACCATAGGCAGTTTATAACCCGGAGCGTAAGCAGCCACAGCATTATCGAAAAATTAAAAAGCTTACTTGATGATTATTTAGGTAATGAAGATCAATTGACATTTGGAATCCCAACCGTTCAATATGTGGCAGATAAGCTGAATATTTCACCGAATTACCTGAGCGGGTTACTCAAATCGCTCACAGGAATGAATACCCAGCAACACATTCATGATAAACTGGTAGAAACAGCGAAGCAAAAATTAGCTACAACAGATCTTACCGTTAGTGAAATTGCATATAGCCTTGGTTTCGAATACCTGCCCTCGTTCAGTAAGCTTTTCAAACAAAAAACAGGTCAGTCGCCTTTAGTATTTAGACAGCACTTCAATAATTAGCGTTCCAATAAAATTCTTTCATGACATTTTAGACTATCTGGTAGCGGATTCTTTGATGGTCATGTGTTACGAACAATTATCAGGAATGCCAATAGTACAATACACACCAGATTTTGCTAAACTTCAAACCCAAAGATTCTGATAACTTAAACTGCTGTCTGATCAGACAAAACCTTGAATTTATTATAAATGATTAATGAAGGAGCCAAGCCCTAAAGCGTGGCTCCTTCGCTGTACTTATAGGCCAAGTTTGGCAAAAGGAAGCCTAATCCCCTTAACCCGGTAATAATAGGGATCAAGGCCATTGTTGTTACAGTCCGGAACCCCGCATGCAGAAAAGTTAAGACAATAGGTCATCAACAACTCGTTCCGTCCGTTTATAAATTCCGGATGCATATGCGGTGTATAGTATCTGGCGAATTGTCCTCCTAAATACTCTTTAATCGTATAAACTTTTTGTGGCGCGGTAAATGGCCCGGTCGGATTGTCGGAGGTTAATACATAAATGCCGCGCGTAACATCATTGCAGTTGAAGCCATTATCCATAGTCATGATCACATATTTGGACTTCCCGGCTGCATTCGTCACTTTGGTAACAGCAACAGAAGCAAGACCTGCAGTGGATACCGGTGCATTTTTGCTGATGCTTCCGGCCTGCCAGATCACGCCATTCCAGTATTCCCAGGCCTGGGGGTTATCGACGTGAAAACGGGCTACATAGATATTACTGTTATATCCGGAGTTTTTACTTTCAACACCGTATGCATAAACGTATCCGCTGGCGTCTTTAACCATACCGGAAGCCCAATTTATCGAAATATCCGAAAATCCTCCTGGGACGGTTCTTGCTGCGTTCCATTGATTCCCCGATAGAGGGGTTAGGTCATATAACGATTGAGATACCCCCTCGCCAAGACCGCGGCCTTCCGCGCACTGGACATATACATGAGTACCGTTACCCTGGATACCTACGCCCGGCCAGCTCCACTCCGTGTTCGGTTGCGTATTGAATACTTGAAAAGGCCGGTTATCCGTACTGTTAGGGTGGATATACCGCTGATATTGACCACCCAATTCCGGCGGAATGTGACCAGTGATTCCGCGTCAAATTGACCACCCCATTCCGGGGCAAACTGAC
>NZ_JBSRZI010000020.1:0-60070 GCF_054057495.1 Mucilaginibacter sp. UYNi724
CTTATCAGGTGTCCAGTCGGTTACAAAGCGGTGTGTAGTGGCCATGTGGTCTTTATCGGTTGTATAGCCGTAAGGGTTCTTTGCCCGTTTATGCAAAGCGATACGCTCATAGTTGGAGTAGATCTCCACGATAGTGCGGGAATACAACAGCTTAACCCGCTTGCCAATGAAGCGGTAAGGCACACTATAATAGTGCTTGTCAGGACCAAGATTAACGTGGCCGTTCTTGATCACCTTAGCGTAAAAGTGCTTTTTGAACTGGTAAAGCAGGACAGGCAGCGGTATCAGGGTATGCCGTTCGATCTCTTCAAACTGTAGCCTGCGGCTATAGTTACGTCCTTTAAGCAACTGGCTGTTATGGGTTTCCAATGCTTCCCAAATACCTGTATTCAGCTCTTTTAAAGAATGATAGGTAACCCGGTTGATAGGCGCGTAGATCTTGGTATAGATGATCTTAACAGCACCTTCTACCAGTGCTTTATCACGCGGGCGGTACGCCCGCGCTGGTAGTATGGTGGTGCCGTAATGATCTGCAAAGTCCTCAAACGTTTCGTTCAGGGTGGGTTCATAGCGGCTGCTTTTGGTCACGGCTGCCTTCAGGTTATCGGGCACAATGGCGGCGGGAACGCCGCCGATAAAGTGCAGCGTATTCTCGCAGGCTGCAATAAAGTCTTCCTTTTGCTGGCTCGGAACCGCTTCTACATAGGTAAGCTGGCTGGCTCCGAGGATAGCCACAAAGACCTCTACTGCAATAACTTCACCGGTATCCTTGTCGGTATAGCTTAGCTTTTCGCCTGCAAAGTCCACATAAAGCTTATCACCGGCTTTGTGATCCATGTGCATGGTCGGGTTGACCCTGGCTTTCCATTGGTTGTAATAAAAGCAGAATTGGCTGTATTGGTAGCCATCAGGAAACTCTTTACGGTAGGCTTCCCATAGCAAATAACGGTTGACGCTGGTGCGTTTGAGTTCTTTATCGACGTGGGGGAAACAGCGCTGCATGGACTGCATGCGGCTGGTGGGCGGGTGTTCTTTGCTTTTCCCGAAGAGATCTTCGAGTTCCTTATCGTTAAGGGCATCGATCTCTTCGAAGGTAAAGCCGCTGGCTTTAAAGGCTGCCAGGTACTTCTTTACGGTATTCCGGGATGCATCAGTCTGAGCAGCGATGGTCATTATAGGCCGCTGCTGGCTGTACATCCTTAAAATCTTTCTAATCTTACTCATGCTGATCGTCGAATTGGCCATGTTTGGAGGTATATGTTGCCTCCGAAAGATGGTTGCTTCTACAGCATTTGCTACACGTTCAGGGTGGCCAGTTTGTCCCGGAATCCCCTGGTCAGTTTGCCCCGGAATTGGTGGTCAGCTTGCCCCGGAATCAGGTAGTCTGGTTCATCAGAATCTCCACAACCCCCACAACCTCTAAATCGGCAAGCTTTAAAGAATTATAAATTATCACATCTCGCATATATATGGTGGAGAAAAATGAGATGTTGTAAATAATAACATATCTATAATACATCAAAGGTATGATTATGTCCTTTTTTACCAACAAAAATCTTGACTAAAGTCTAATAGAATTAACCATATTCACCGCGGTCGCGAAGATAGCCCAAGCCGAAATCAAACGTCAAGGGTATACAAGCGGGCCGCTTTGTCCGCTTCCTGCGGCTGGCCCGCCCTTGACATTTGATTCGGCTAAGCGCTTTTGTTGCTTAAGCGTTGAATAAGGCGTGGTCGTTCATAAAGCACTTAACCATCAACAATAGTTAATATTCAGATCAAAATAATGAGTAGCTTCATAACTCAAAAATCATAAACTGATTTTAACTTTTATATTTGAAATACGTTGTAAAAGATTAATGTCAAATTTAAACCATTACCTTCATAAACTTACTCACCTAAAACGTGGCATTACAAAGTATGGTTTGGCACCGCACAAGCCCGTTTTGCTGATTACGCTGCTTGAACTTATCAATAATGGCTATTTCAATCAAAACCGCGTTTTCATTGATACCGAATTGGTAGGTACATTTCAGGAGAACTGGCGCATATTAGTTAGTACTCTCCATCAACCAGATTTTACCCAGCCTTTCTTTTATCTGCAAAGTGACAAATTAGATAACAAAGCGATTTGGCAATTAAACGCTAAACCTGGTTGTCAAATTAATGCTCATATTAAAAGTGTCAATACGCTGATCCAAGTTTTGGAATATGGACAATTCGATCCTGAATTGTTTCAACTGCTGGTAGAGCCAACATTCCGGCAAACTATATTGTTGGCATTGCTCTCCACATATTTTCCAGAAACACAACAGGCGTATTTTAAAGACAAGCAATCAGGTAAGGGATATTATCAAGATTTGCAGCAATATGTTTTGAATGAACCTGAAGCAAAGTATAAAACCGTCAGAGTTGAAACCGAGGAAGATGTATTTGTTCGTGGAGGCCTATTTAAAAAATTGATCCCTAAAGTTTATAATAATACTTGTTGCATTACGGGGATGAGATTGGAAAGCACATTTGGTCACAACTTTATTGATGCTTGTCATATTACACCATTTAGTGTATCCCATGATGATAAAGTCAGCAATGGTTTGGCGTTGTGCCCTAACCTACATCGTGCATTTGACCGGGGTTTGATCACGGTTGACTCCAATTATTATGTAATTACATCCAACCACATAAACGAGGATATCATACACGCTTATAGTTTAAATCAGTTAAAGGGGAAAAAATTAATCCTACCAACGGCTCAGCAATACCGGCCCGCAGTGGAAAATCTTGAATGGCATCGCAGCCAGATTTTTAAGGTATAGTTTTATCAAATATCAACTACCGAATAAAACTCGGTAGTTGATATGCAACAGCTCAACCAACTGCTAACTTTTTTCTTAGCAGTTGCATATCCGAACTGATCTTATGATCTAAAACTTTCGCATATATTTGGGTTGTTTTTATACTGGTGTGTCCCATCATCTTGGCAACACTTTCTATTGGAACACCGTTATTAAGCGTTACCGTTGTGGCAAAAGTGTGCCTTGCAATATGAAATGTAAGTGGCTTTTTAATTTTGCAAATGTCTGCGATCTCTTTAAGATAAGCATTCATTTTTTGGTTGCTCATTACCGGGAGTAGCGTGTCTTTAACAACGCATTGTGGGTGATCCTCGTAGGCTCGAATAATGGATAGCGCAACGGGCAAGACTGGTATTCTCGAAAGTGTATCCGTTTTTTGCCTACTGGTATATATCCATAAATCGCCATCAATCCCCTTGACAAGTTCCGAACGTTTTAACTTATGAACATCTACATAGGCCATACCAGTATAACAACAAAAAACAAACATATCTCTGACCGTTTTTAGTCGCTCGACGCTGAATTTCTTTTTGCTTAACCGGCGTAGTTCTTCTTCAGTCAAGACCTCTCTATGTACCGCTTTCTGTTTGGGCTTATAGTTTACATATGGATCAACTATAAGCCAACCATTGCCCAGGCAGATGCGAACGATCTTGCCAAGGTTCTTGATGTATTTGATAGCAGAGTTGTTTCCACATTTGCGTACGCTTCGCAAGTAGTATTCAAAATCGTTCAAAAAAGTGAAGTTAATTTTTGTTACGGCTATATCTGAAATGTTATACTGCAATTGCATAAAATTTTTGGTATGCATTAAACAGGTTTCATAACGCTGCAATGTGCTTTTCTCAAACTCTTGCCCAACAAGACTTTTCATTTTTTGATTATGATCTTCAAATACTGCCAATAATGTACGCGCTTTCTCATGCTTACCCACAAAGCGATTCTTTATTGTTTCTGCTGTGATGGATTCATCACCCTCCGACATTTTGCGATGGAGTTCAAGGACTTTAAATTGGATATTATCAAGATAAGCGTTTAACGTTTTAGAATCCGCTTTTGACCCGGTGGCGCGACCGCTTATGGCCTCCCACCGTTGAGGCTCACATTTTCGGCTGACGGCAAGTTCAGTACGTTGGCCATCGACGGTAATTCGTAAATAAACTGGCATTTCACCAGATTGATAATTTTTTGGCTTTCTCAGGGAAAACAGCAAAGAAATAGTAGTTCTCATGACTTTTGATTAATTAAAAGTGAAACAAATTTGATTAATTTGTCACTTGGAATCAAGATGTTCAATTACTGAACAAGTTGTAAATTAACTATTTACGGTGCAATTCGGGAGTTTTCTACGCAGACCTGACATGACTCCCGAATTATTCGCATATACTATGCAAAAAGATGAATAATTTGGTATGCCCTGAAAATGAAAAACCCCTTAGATGATGTCATCTAAGGGGTTTTTACTGTTTTTGATATTAAAAAAGCGGAATGGACGGGACTCGAACCCGCGACCTCCTGCGTGACAGGCAGGCATTCTAACCAACTGAACTACCACTCCGTTTGGGATTGCAAATATACGCACCTTTTTGTTTTACACAACTCTTTTTTAAAATTTCTCATTTTTATTGTTTTCCACTTAATTCACGTCATACAGACACTTTATCAAAAATTACGTTAAATTCGTTTTTTCATACCAATTGCAAACGGCTCTCGTAACCTTTAAAGAACAAAAACATGCTGCTATTAGGCATCGATATAGGCACTTCGTCGGTAAAAGTATGTGTTGTTGATGCTGAAAGCCAAAGCGTTATCGCATCCGCCCAATACCCGGATGTAGAGTCGCCCATCATTTCGCTGCAAACCGGTTGGGCAGAGCAATCGCCCGAAATGTGGTGGCAGCAAACGCAGTACGCCCTGGCTTTGTGTGTAAAAAAAAGCGGTTTCGAAGCAAAAAATATTTCTGCAATTGGCATCGCTTACCAAATGCACGGCCTTGTTTTGGTGGATAAGGGGCAAAAGACACTTCGTGACAGCATTATTTGGTGCGATAGCAGGGCGGTTGAAATAGGCGATAAAGCTTTTAATTATATCGGTACCGAAACCTGTTTATCGCATATGCTTAATTCGCCGGGTAACTTTACGGCATCAAAACTGGCGTGGGTAAAGCAAAACGAGCCAGAGATTTACAATAAGATAGACAAGATGATGCTCCCCGGCGATTATATCGCCATGAAATTAACGGGCGAGATCACCACCTCGGCATCAGCCTTATCAGAAGGCATCTTCTTTGATTTTCAATTCAATGGCCTTTCAAAAGATATTATAGATTATTTTGGTTTTAGCGATAAGCTGTTCCCAACGGTTAAGCCTGTATTCTCGTCACATGGCCGCGTTACGGCGGATGTTGCATCGTTATTGGGCCTAACGGCGGGTATTCCGGTTACTTACAAGGCCGGCGACCAACCCAACAACGCATTATCACTAAACGTGCTTAAGCCAGGCGAAGTAGCTGCTACGGCGGGAACGTCGGGTGTTATATACGGTGTAAGCGACCAGTTGGCGTACGACCCGCAATCGCGCGTGAACACATTCGCGCACGTAAACTACACCAACGAGCGTAAACGCCTCGGGGTGTTGCTTTGCATTAACGGCACCGGCAGCCTGTACCGCTGGATTAAAAACACATTCGGTAGCACCCTTACTTATGAGCAGATGAATAAAGAGGCTGCAAAAGCACCAATTGGCAGCGATGGCCTGCGCATTTTACCTTTTGGAAACGGCGCCGAACGGATGCTGAACAATAAACAAATTGGTGCGCACCTGCATAACATTGATCTTAACTTACATACCCCCGCCCACATCTTTCGCGCTGCTCAAGAGGGTATTGCCTGTGCATTCCGTTATGGGTTGGATATAATGCGGGAGAACGGCATGAACCCCACTGTGATCCGCGCCGGCAAAACCAATATGTTCCTGAGCGATCTATTCACCCAAACTTTTGTAAATGCCACGGGTGTGCCTGTGGAGTTGTATAATAATGATGGTAGCCTTGGCGCAGCTTTGGGCGCGGGCATCGGTGCAGAGATCTATTCATCGCAGGCGGAGGCTTTTAGCAAAGCCGGGCGCGTGGGCTACATTGAACCGGATAATACCGAAGCCTTTGAGGCGATTTACCGGGATTGGAAAGCTATTCTTGAAATGCATTTGCAAGGGACGCAAGACAATTAAGAATCAAGACACAAATAACTAATTTGCCAACTCAATAATAAATATAAATCCATGGGAATAGTAACAGGAGAAAAAGAGTTTTTTAAAGGCGTTAGCCAGGTTAAATACGAAGGGCAACAATCTGATAACCCGCTGGCGTTTCGCTGGTATGACGCGGATAAAGTGGTAGCCGGCAAAACCATGAAAGATCACCTGCGCTTTGCATGCGCCTATTGGCACTCTTTCAATGGTAACGGCGCCGATCCTTTTGGCGGGGCTACGCATATTTTCCCTTGGGATGCGAAAGCTGATGCCGTTGAACGCGCGAAAGATAAAATGGATGCTGCCTTTGAGTTTATCACCAAAATGAACTTGCCATACTATTGTTTCCACGATGTGGACGTGGTAGATTATACCAACAACCTTGACGACAACGACCGCCGCTTGCAAACCATGGTTGAATATGCCAAACAAAAACAGGCCGATAGCGGCGTTAAGTTACTTTGGGGAACCGCAAACGTATTCAGCCATTCGCGCTATATGAATGGGGCATCCACCAACCCCGATTTTAATGCGCTGGCACATGCAGGTGCACAGGTTAAGGCCGCCATTGATGCAACTATTGCTTTGGGTGGCGAGAACTATGTTTTTTGGGGTGGACGCGAAGGTTATATGACCTTGCTGAATACTGATATGAAACGCGAGCAGGAGCATCTTGCTAAGTTTTTACATACCGCAAAAGATTACGCCCGCAAGCAAGGCTTCAAAGGCACTTTCTTTATCGAGCCAAAACCCTGCGAGCCAACCAAACACCAGTATGATTATGATGCTGCAACCGTGCTTGGGTTTTTACAGAAGTACGATCTGTTGGGTGATTTTAAATTGAACTTGGAAGTTAACCACGCAACCCTCGCCGGGCATACATTCCAACACGAGTTACAGGTAGCTGCTGATAATGGCCTGTTAGGTTCGATAGATGCGAACCGCGGCGATGAGCAGAACGGCTGGGATACCGATCAGTTCCCGAACGATGTGGCCGAGGTTACCGAGTATATGCTCATTATTTTGCAGGCAGGTGGCTTTGCCGGCGGCGGTATAAATTTTGATGCCAAGATCCGCCGTAACTCTACTGACCCTGCCGACCTTTTCTACGCCCACGTTGGTGGCATGGATGTTTTTGCGAGGGCGCTGATTGCTGCTGATAATATCCTCCAAAAATCAGATTATAAGAAAATAAGAAGCGACCGCTATGCCTCTTTCGACAGCGGTGCAGGTAAAGATTTTGAGGCCGGCAAACTATCATTAGAAGACCTGCGCAAATATGCCGGCAAAAACGGCGAGCCCGCCGTCGCAAGCGGCAAACAAGAATATCTCGAGAATTTGATTAACCGATATATATAACTATTATTAAGCTCCAATTATAAACCATTTTTAATCCAAGTCCCTAAATGAAGACCTTATCAAACGGCGATTATGTCGTGTTTTTTATCTACTTTATCATCGTATCCTGTTATGGGTATTGGATATACAGGCGTAAACATAATGCCGATGCTACCTCTAAAGATTACTTTTTGGCCGAAGGTTCCCTTACCTGGTGGGCAATTGGCGCATCACTAATAGCATCAAACATCTCTGCCGAGCAGTTTATAGGCACCAGTGGGTCGGCATTTAAAATGGGGCTGGCTATTTCTACTTACGAGTGGATGGCTGCGGCAACCTTAATTATCGTAGCGGTTTTCTTCATCCCGATATATCTCAAGAATAAGATTTTTACGATGCCGCAGTTTTTGAACCAGCGGTACAACGGCACGGTGGCTATGGTTATGGCTATATTTTGGCTATTGTTGTACATCGTGGTAAACTTAATGTCTATCCTTTACCTGGGCGCTTTGGCTATCAGCGGCATATCTGGTATCGACATCACGGTTTGTATTACTTTACTTGCTGTGTTTGCCGTTTTCATTACTCTCGGTGGTATGAAGGTGATTGGTTATACCGATGTTATACAAGTATTTGTATTGATATTGGGCGGATTAGTGGCTACTTACTTAGCTTTAAATTTGATCAGCGAAAAATCGGGCACAACGGGTTTATGGAATGGCTTGACCATTATGCGTACCGAAGCTGCCGACCACTTTAAAATGATATTTGATAAAAGCAATCCTAACTATATGGAGATGCCGGGTCTATCTGTATTGATTGGTGGTATGATCATCGTGAACCTTAATTATTGGGGTTGTAACCAATACATCACCCAGCGTGCCCTTGGTGCCGATTTGAAAACCGCCCGTGCGGGAATCCTATTCGCGGCCTTCCTAAAATTACTGATGCCAGTTATTGTGGTATTACCGGGCATCGCGGCTTACCTGCTTTATCAGAAAGGGATGTTCCACCAGGAGATGATGAGCTCAAAAGGCGTTATGGACCCTAACAAGGCCTATCCATCGCTTTTAAATTTATTACCAACTTACTTGAAGGGATTGTCATTCGCGGCGCTTACGGCAGCTATAGTTGCTTCGCTTGCAGGCAAGGCAAACAGTATCGCAACTATCTTTACATTAGATATCTATAAAAAAGCCATCAACCCCGAGGCTACAGATAAAAGCCTGGTTAAGCTGGGTAAATGGTCTGTAGTGGTAGCAATGGCGCTTGGTGTAATTATGTCGTTATTAATTGGAGAGCAATTAATGGGCGAAGGCAAGCAAGGCTTCCAATACATACAAGAGTACACCGGTTTTGTATCTCCGGGTATCTTCGCCATGTTTATATTGGGCTTCTTTTGGAAAAAGGCTACTTCTAACGGTGCGTTATTTGCCACCATTGGCGGGTTCTGCTTTTCGGTATTCTTTAAATTTTTACCCCGATTTGCAAACCTGGAATGGCTTAACCAATTCGGCTTCTCAAAATTAAACGAAAAAGGTGTTTACGAAATACCGTTTATAGATCGCATGGGCTTTGTATTCCTGCTATGCGTTCTGGGTATGTGGATCATCTCAAAAATTGACCTTGCCAAAGGGGTTAAAACTAACGGGCTTGAAATTGATGCCGCCATGTTTAAACCATCGCGCGCGTTTACTGCCGGTGCTTTAATTGTATTTGGTATTATCGTAGCACTGTATTCATTCTTCTGGTAGGATATTTTTCTTCAGATTGAAGGCGGCCTTGCCAAAGGCCGCCTTTATTTCTGCCCCAGCTTATCAAAACAACGCTGTAAACTATTGTGTTATATAATTAAACCACACACTATGCATAGCGCCACAGATAATATCCCACCACAAACCGAAGGCGAAAAAAACGACTTTATACATTTTGTTGATTGCGCAACCGTTGAAAAAGCACACCACTTATTTTTATTAGCGAAAGATAGACTAAAGGATATCTCGCAATGGCATGTGCTAAGCGGACCGCACTCGGCAAAGTTTGCTTTAACAGATACCCAGGGTAAAGAAATTTATAAGATGGCCGAAAAAGGCGACATATTTTATATCAATTTGCCCATCCCCACACCTGGCTCATTAGCCGGGGACGGTAAGGAATGGGTACGTATTGACGCTTTAGAAGAGGACGGTGATACCAATACCGAAAGTGAATACATCACTATAACAGTTAGGCCTATTGCAAACCCGCAACAGCCCGGTAAAGCAATAGCTCACTTTTTTAGCCACAACTCTACCAATACATTAATTGTAGAGCGGTATAAAAACCATGTTAGTGCCGCAGCATATGGCCGTAACGAAACCGCTAATAATACTGATACCGGCTTTTATGATACCGTGCGTAATACCATTATAGCATTGGGTGCCCGTAAGGGGTTATCCGGCCCGCAGTGGAAAGCATTAATTACCGGGATTCTTGAAAAACAATAAAATTCAATTATCGGTTTTTATTTTAAACTAATGGCAACGTTATAGTCTAACGCGTTACATTCTAAATAGTACTAAATTGAAAAAATCATATTTATTAACCGGAGCGGCTATTTTATTATTGAGTGCATCAAACATTCTTGCACAAGGTACCCCCAAACAAACTACTTCACCATTTATCTTCCCAGAATTTACTACCGGCACGGTATTCCAAAAAAATGGGGCAACGCTTGATGCTTTGTTAGATTATAATATAGTAACACAGGAAATGATGTTTGACCAGGAAGGCAAAAAAATAATTTTAGGCGATGTAAGTAATATCGATAGCATTGTTATTCAAAACAAGGTGTTCGTACCAGCCAGAAGTGTTTTTTTTGAAAAGCTTACAAAAACGCCTGTTGCTTTGTATTCGCAATATAAGGGTAAAATTGTTCAGGGCGATCCGCTCGAAGGCCGTATCGGTACAGCAAGCTCAACACTTACGGGTCAACTTGGCAACAGAAAAAACGACGTGGATAAACCCGGGAATTACGTTTTAAAATTTGCAACCGGTTATATGACAGAAATCCAAACAACTTATTGGCTTAAAGCCGGCAACGAATATAAGCAGATAAGTACCCTTAAAGCTTTTTCAAAGCAGTTTCCGGGTAAAGAGGCTCAAATTGACTCTTTTGTAAAAGAAAACAATATCAGCATAGCCAAGATGCAGGATATGCTTAAATTAACAGCGTTTAGCAATAAATAATCGGCTTTAATTATAAAAAGAAAGGCCGCCCAAATAATTGAGCGGCCTTTTATATTTACAGGCAATTAGAACGGGCCGCCACCTGGAGGGCCGCCCATGCCACCACCGCCACCTGGTCTGCCACCACCATTACCGCCACCATCTCTCATGCCGCGACCCGGATCAGCTGAAGGGGCCTTGCCTGAGAATTTTTGCAGGCGGAAAGTAAACGTTAGTAAGTAATAACGACCAAGCCTGTTTACGTTTGTTTGGGTAACGGTACTACCATTGGTCGTAGTAGCGAAACCTGTATTTTCATTAAATAAATCGTATGCGGCTAAACGCAGGGTACCACGATGATCTTTCAGGAACCTACGCTCTAAATATGCATTTAAAATATTAGGATTTTTGATATTAAGGGCCTCATCATAACCGTAGTTTAAAGTTTTGGTATAATCATAGCTTACGGTCCAATCTTTCCAAACGTAGTTTTTGCCGTTTAACCCTAATTCAAGCGAGCGGATATTTGTGTTTGAGTTGCCTAAAGATGTTAATGAGTTATCAGTTTTGCTCACGGTATATTTACCATATAACTCAGCATCAATTATGTCGGTAATATTAGTCCTAAAGCCCAAACGGGGTATTAAGCTAAGCGTTTTGGCAATATTCTTCTGTATTGGCGTAATGGTATTATCGGCATGTACATCCTGCGAAAAACCAATGTTGTTGGTATAGGTGGCGTTACCATTAAACGTCAAAGTATAACGGCGCTCTTTCCATGGTTTTGAGTAAATGATGTTAGCGCCTGCCGAATAGTATCCGTCTGTATTGAGATACTTTATTAATGTAGCATTTTTAAAGTTAACCAAGCTGGGGTCGGCTGCCAGTGCCGCAGCTGTAAAGTCCGATGCGTAGTTCACCGTATTTTGAACTATTTTGTTATCTGTTTGTGAAAAATTTAAGCCCACTAAAAAGATATTACCCGTTTGGAAACTGAATGCATTATAACGTAACGACAGATTGTTTGTAAACTCGGGATTCAAGTTAGGGTTACCTTGTACCGGGTATAAGGCATTTGAAAAATCAAGCACCGGCTGCAACTGATTGAAGGCAGGCTGATTACTGCTGCCATTATAATTAAAGCGTAGGGCCTGGCTCCTGCTAAAGTTATAATTAAAGCTTGCTGCAGGTATAATATTAAATGTTGATACACTAGTAGAGACGTTATTGCTAAGATTAATACCTTCCAGTTTAGCAGGTTGAGCGCCAACACCTAAGGTTAGATTATACTTCTTCTCAATCATGCGATAGTTTAATCCGAAACGGTTTGTGGTAAAAGTATAATTATAGTTGTTACTTAACAAAGCATAGTTGTTGTACAATTGAGGAGAGGCCATGTACAAGGTATCGGTTTCCTTATTGCTTGATGTAAAATTATGGCTAAAGGCGTAGTTAAGCTCCAGAAATGATACCTTACCAATTGGCTCCTGGTATGATAGGTTTGCGCCGTATGTATTAGTACGGCTATCGGTATAAATTACTTGGTTTGCCGGCGTAGTTCCCGAACCAATCGTATAGGTGTTTACCGGGTTATCAAACTGCGAGTTTTTATTTGTGCTTGCGTTAAAACCGATATACAAATTACGTTTGCTGTTTTTAAAACGGTGATTAAAATAGCCGTTTAATCCATAGCTTGGCGAAGTTGAATTACTAATAGAGTTTGATGTGTAAGCTAGCCTGGTAGTATCGTTCCTAACCAACGTTTGGTCGTCAAAGCTGTTGACATCGGTTGCGTTGTATGTAAACGAGGGGGTAACCTTTAAATTGTTAAGAGTGTCCGGTCGCCATTCCAGGTTAAAATTAAACCGGTGGTTAGTTGGTCTACTGGTTTCCTGGCTGCTTTGGGTACTTTGGCTCGGGTTATTGCCGAAATTGGTTTGCAACGTTGTAGAGTTAGTATAAGTACTATTATTGCTAAAGCTATAGCTACCGTAAACGGATAGGTTTTTACCCCACTGATCCCTAAAGTTTAAACCGATAGAACGTGCATTGGTAATACCATTTGCATTGGTTGTAGACCCCGTTGAACCGCCACCACGTGCAGCGTTACCCCGCCCGCCGCCACCACCGCCGCCAAAGCCACCACCACCTGCCGCGGCGCCTGTAGCAGCGCCATAGCTAAATGTGTTTACATTGGTGTTGTTAAGGTTTCCTAAAACTGAGATCTGCTGGTCGCCCTTAAATTTAAAAAAGTTTACAAGGCCTATGTAACGGGCATCGTTTTTAACATCTGCATTTTCTTGCTTCGGTAACCAGTCGCGGCCCGCGCCAGCCGTGGCCTGGCCAAAGTAACCGTAGTTTTTATCCTTGCGTATGGTGAAGTTTAAGATTTTGGCCGGTTCGCCTGTTTTAACGCCAGTAAGGTTTGCCTGGTCGCCGTAGTCATCAACTATCTGTACGCTTTCAATAACATCGGCAGGAAGGTTTTTGGTAGCGCTTTGTACATCGCCGCCAAAAAAGTCTTTACCATTTACCCGTACTTTGGTTATCTGTTTTCCCTGCGATGATACGGTACCATCTTTAGCTACATCAAGCCCCGGGATTTTTTTCAGTACATCTTCAATGGGAGCATTTTCGCGTACCTTATATGCAGATACGGAGTATTGTACAGTATCTTCTTTAAACACCACCGGATTAACACCTACAATGGTTACCGCACCCAATTGCCTGGTTGATGATTTTAATATTATGGGATCAAGCACAACGGCTTTGCTGTCTGCAGCAAAGGTGAAATGTTTAATAAGCCCTTCGTAACCAATAGAACTGATGGTTAACGTTATTTTGGTACCCTTTACTGCCGGGAAGGTGAATTTTCCGTCAACATCCGCAATGGTAACTGTACTGTCGCCAAGTTCGTTGCGCAGCTTTATGTTACTACCGGGCAGGGATAGTTTGGTAGAATCGATAATAGTTCCGCTTACAGGCCTTTCCTGCGCGGTAGATTTAAAAGCGTTAATGCAAATAAATGCTAATATTAAATAGAGGTACTTCATAATCATTTTTTACACGTAAGGGGCTGTTACAGTATCGGATAGACACATTTATTGAGCAAATGTTCACTTTATTCGGTTTAAATATTTAATAATCATAGCATTGTTACATATTTTAATATCTAAACGATAGGATTGTTACATTATCAAAATATAAAAGCCCTCCCAACTAATGTTGGGAGGGCTTTTAACAAACTCTTAATATACAGCTGTTGTATAGGCTATTGTAACCTAAAGGTAGATGCTACCTGATTGAAATTTCTCACGTTTAAGCCGGGGTGTGTAATTGATAGCGTGGTCATTGATGTACCTGCTATTACAACAACCCTAAAGTCTAAACCGGTGGCTGTAAAGTTAGCTTTCACATCAACATAACCTAATCCAAAATTTGACACACTTAACGTACGGTCAGCTTCGCTGTATGGAAGAGCGTAATAGCCGGTTCCGGAACCACTAACCCTAAAGTAAACCAATACGATACCCTGATCAACTACGCTTTGTGTAATTGCAGGTATGGTTAACCTTGTTAAGCCGGTTAATGTTACCGATTTGTTTGGTAACAAGAAACTTTGAACATTAGCCTGCCCGTCCTGTCCGTTTTGCCCATTTTGGCCGGCGGCACCTGTTTGGCCTGGTGCGCCAGTAGCACCGGCGGGGCCGGCAGGGCCTTGTGCACCAGTAGCGCCAGTGGCACCGGTTGCGCCTGTAGCTCCGTTAGTGCCGTTTGCACCTGCAGTGCCGTTAGCACCTGTTGCGCCATTAGTTCCGTTTGTGCCATTGGCACCCGTTGCGCCGGTCTCACCTTTTTCGCCTTGCGGCCCTTGCGGTCCAGTTGCACCTGTAGCACCCGTTGGGCCTACTGGTCCCCCTGCTGGTCCGGCCGGGCCTTGTGGTCCTGCGGGGCCAGCAGGGCCTGCTGTTCCTGTAGCACCCGTTGCACCCGTTGCACCTGTACCACCGGTTTCGCCAGTTGCTCCTTGTGGCCCTGCTGCACCGGTTGCGCCAGTAGCACCAGTGCCTCCGGTTTTTCCCTGAACGCCTTGCGGGCCCGGGGTTGTAGATTTTTTACATGCACCTGCTGTTAGTAGGCTAAGTGCTATAGTTGCTAATAAAAGTCTGTTTCTTTTCATAATCTTTTGTGAGTGTAGGGTCTTGTACGGAGTTATTAACATTTGGTTTCAAAAAATTATTTATGTGGAATAAATTATCTTTCAAATGCCAATGAATATGCCTACAGACGGGAGATAACATATGTTAACAAGTATTTCGTTTGGGCTACAACCTTCGAGATGATGTTTTCGTTAAACATAAAAAAACATTAACCTATGGATAATTTTAAAGGGTCGTTGCATAACAAAGTGCATAAATGGATGGATGCATTCGGATTCAGATTAAATACATCCCAAACGAGCGGAAGAAGTAAGATAACTACTAATCACTATTTTTTTGAAACCTTCAATTTTTTTGAAAAGTGGAAAGATAACGATCCTGCAAAAGCCAAGTTTTTGTGTTTTGATACTTATGGTGAAAAAGTGAATGTTAAAACATTACTTGATTTGCAAACCGCATTTTTTGATAATATAAGCCAGCTGAAATAATACCTATCCCATTTCCAAAAATGAAGCAATAAAAAAGCCCCAGTCAATTGACGGGGGCTTTGCTTTAAAACTTTAAATTATTTTGTTTGCGGCCAGCAGCTGTTATCCACAGGGGCAACCCCGTCTGTTAAACGGCCCGGTGCGCCACCGCTAACATTAACAATTGGGCGGGTTGGGTTCAAAGCTTCTTTAATGCGCAAACGTAAGTCGGCATAGTGCGCTGTTGTTAACGCATCGCCCCCCTTTGGCAGGCTTGCGCTAATTTTTACAAGTTCAACACGTACCATCGGCCTGATATCTGATAAAGCGATGTTGATAGGTGTTAACCCAAGGTTTGCCAATTGTGTTGAAGTAGCACCCGGAAAACTTTGACTCGCATCATCATTTAACAAAGTTTTTAAACGGTCAACATATCCACGTTGTAGGTTGCGTTTAAACTCATCAGGTGTACTTTTTGCAAATATGCCTACACGCAGATCGTTAAACATATCTGCAACGGTATAAGCAATTGCCCCGTTTTTTGATTGATTGTCAAACATGCGCGCCATACGAGATGGGTTGATAACGTTTGCAACAGCATTTACCTGTACAGATTTAATGCGGCCTATAACAACGCCATTATCGAATTTGCTTAATTCGGCATTGTTTATTAACCACCTTGGTGTAGTAAATACTTGTTGGTTTAAAAACACCATCGCATCGTGCTGCAGGTTTTTGTTTACAACACCATAAACGGCACCTCTTTGATCGTAGGTTTTATAGTTTTCGTTCATGCCACCAATATTCATCGTAACGTGGCCTATGTAGCGATTGTACTGGCCAATAACCTCGTTGTATAAAGTTACCAGGTCATCATAATCCTCGCCTTTTTGATAAGTCCATTTTTCGATATTAGGAAGAATCCGTTTTAAGTTAGCAATACCATAGGTGCTTGCCTTCATCGCATTATCTCCCAAATCCTCGTTTTGTAAGCGTGGGTCTATAGAAGTTCCCTGTCTGCCATAATAGTAAAGCGGGTTGCCGGCTTTCTCTTTGGTCCAAACATCTAACATTTCTTTTTCCTGCACGGCAGTTTTCTTTCCGGAGAAGTAACTGTAACCCCATTTTACCGACCATAAGTCGTACTCGCCAATTTGAGGGTAAAGGTGCGTTACATTATCTCCAGGCTGTGCTATGTAGTTAAAACGGGCATAATCCATTATTGAGGGAGCCGTACCATGCTTATCAGTAAATGATTTTGAACGTAACGAATCAACCGGATATGCGTAGCTCGAACCAAAGTTGTGTGGCAAGCCTAAAGTGTGCCCTATCTCATGCGACGATACAAAACGGATAAGTTCGCCCATTTGCGCGTCGCTAAATTTAGCCATGCGTACATTAGGGTTAACCGCCGCTGTTTGTATGAAGTACCAGTTACGCAATAAACTCATCACGTTATGATACCAGCCTACGTGACTTTCCAGGATCTCGCCGCTGCGCGGGTCAGATATGTGCGGGCCATAGGCATTTTGCACATCAGACGCAAAGTATCTTAATACACTGTAACGCGCATCTTCAGTGCTAAACTCAGGGTCTTCTTTTTTAGTTGGCGCTTCTTTACCTACGATAGCATTTTTAAAGCCTGCTGCCTCAAACGCCTTGTTCCAGTCGTTAACACCGGCAATAAGGTATTGCACCCATTTTTTAGGTGTAGCAGGGTCTATATAGTAAACAATCTGTTTTTTAGGCTCAACCAATTCGCCGCGGTTGTAAGCAGCTTCGTCTTTAGGCTCCAGTTTCCAACGGTGGATGTAGGCAGTTGCTTCTGCTTTTTGGGCATCAGTACCATAATCTGTTTGGCCCTGGCCAAAAAAACCAACACGTGCATCCATTATACGCGCCTTCATTGGCGTTTTAGGAAGCAATAGCATCGACGTGTTCAACTCAAAGGTTACTGCCGCGTTGGTATTGTCGGTTGGCGACTCTGTAGCGCGGTAGGTTTTAAGAGTGCGTGTCTCGATATTTATCGGGAAGCTCCTCATGGTATCTATATAAGAGCGGGTGTTATCCAGCGCGCTTATCTTGTACATTTTTTTAATGTTATCGGGCAGACCAATTGCTGCAACGTCGCCATTATAAAGGTCTGTTACATCTACCAAAACACCGGTAGTATCTTTATTGTATGCTTTAATATCAAAAGCCGCTAATACAGCATCAAGGTTTGAGTTTTTTACCGATTGATACATGTCGCTGGTGCTATCGGCCCTTACCGAGTAGCTTGGTACGCGTATAAATACTTGTTTATCATGGCGTTCCCACTTCCAAACCTGATTATTAACCTCCTCGCCACCATATTGCTGGCCAAAAGATTTTAAGCCGGTTGGCGTTTTTACAAAGCGGGTAACCACCAGCATTTCGCGACTAACCAAGCTATCAGGAATTTCAAAGTAATACTTACCATCAACTTTATAGGTGTTAAAAAGGCCACTATCGGCTTTTGCTTTCCCAATAAGATCGCTGAATTTTTTGATGCCTTCTTTTTTGGCGGCACCAATTGTTGCAGTGGCGGTAGAGCCGCCCGGGGTGGTTGTGGTTTTTAGCGTAACCGTACGGTCTGCCGCTTTTTTGGTGGCGCATGAACTTGCAATAGTTGCCATAGCAAAAAATGCAACGCCCAGGTAAGTATTTACCCGTAAAGGTGTATTCATCGTTAAGTTAATTAGTAAAAGCTAAAAATATGGAATAATTTTTTTAGAAACCTATTGGAACATATTCGTTACATGCACTTTATATGCGGCGTTTAAGGTTAATGACAACCCTATCATATTTCTTATCGTGATAGATCTCCAGCAAAAGGCTGCGCTCGCTTGTTTTAAAGTAGGAGTCTATCTCCTCAGCGGTCATTTTGGAGATGGGTTTAAAATTGATGGATGTGATTTCATCGTCTTTTATAAGCCCTATCTCATCGGCAGGTGAGCCGGGCGCGATGCGGCCAATAATTAAATGTGCAAGATTTTCGCCGGCCATAAAGTATTCTATCCCGCTCATATCGTGTTCAAACGGCAGGCCGAATTTCTCGTTTGCCTTTAAATACAGCAAGCCATTGGTATAATCAAAAATAAGGTTAAAGCGTTTAAGTATCCCTATACCAAGGTTACCATCCCTTGGTACGCTCGCTGTTCGTTCCACATAATCTTTATCAGGAAAGGATGTAATGATGTTTTTTATCTTGTATCCGGCCATATCAATATCCTTTACCCGGCTTAAGTACCCCGATATCGGGCCGTTAAGGCCTACCCCGAGATTTGCCTGGATCGACTTTTTGGGCAGGCCGTGTTTCTGCAACATATTCTCGATAGATAATGGGTGTCCGGCACCCAAATCTATTACAAACTTACTTAACGCTTTTGTACCATCGGGAAAACTCACCGTAGTTTGCATATAGGGCTTTTTATCCTCTATATTGATAGGGATCTTTCGGCTCTTTTTAAAAGGCTTAAGGTCTTTAGGGCGGCAAACGGTAATGGTGCTATCGGTAAAGTTTATTTTTACCGCCATCGAATTAAAAAACTCGTATCCCAGTAAACCATGTATAGGCAACCCTACGTATCCCGAAAGGTTAAAATAATCGGTTTTAAGTATCGCTGCAGATACATTGTCGGTCACCAGGCCGGGAATGCCAATGTTTAAAGCCGGGGTAACATAGGCTTCGAATGCATCGCCTTCGCCAAGCCCAAATAATTTTATGGTTCGTTTTGACGTGATGCCGATGGAATCTACCAGCTTGGGTTCGGTGATAATCATCAACCCAACACCCGTATCTAAAATAAAATTAAAAGGCCCTTTACCGTTTATATTAAGCTTGACGATCATCATATTACGAACAAGCTTAAAAGGAATTTCGACGTTTTTGTGGTTTGAGTCTACCTCAAAAGACTGGGCACTTGCCGATAGAAAAAGGCAATTAAATATGACAAAGAGCCATATATGTTTAAACGTTGAATATTTATAAAGACCGGCTAACACCTGGTTTGGATTGGAAGCTAAATCTACATTTTATTTTTAAAAAAATAGCAGGATAGTTTAGCTACCAATCATAGCATACTAACAGCCCTCAGGCTTTTTGCCGTCTTTGCCTTCGTCGCATTTTAGCGCGCCACGCAACTCGGGATTTTGTAATGGAACGGTCGCCAACTTTCTTTCAACCTCGGTTTGCTGTACAACAACGGCATAATCGGCAGGCTCAATGCGGCTGCCCCGCGCTTCAGCATATACCTGCGTAAACTCTGCTCCAATATATAGAATCGCGGCGGTATAATAGATCCATACTAATATTACAATAAGCGCCCCGGCTGTACCATATAAAGACCCTTGCGCAGTAAATTGAATATATAAGCTAATTACATACTGGCCAATAATGAATAGTATGGCGGTAAATATAGCCCCAGAACGTACATCCTTCCATTTTATCTTAACGTCTGGCAATACTTTAAATATAATAGCGAACAGTACCGAAATTACCAATAGGGTAATACCGAAGTTTACCGTAAATAAGAATGTTTCGCCAATTACGCCGGCAATGCTTTTACCTAATATTTTCGGTAAAAAAGCCACTATTTTATCGCTGATGGCACTTATAATTATATTTACTAACAATGATGCGAGCAGTAAAAATCCAAGGCTTACAATAAGCGAGAACGACAAAAACCTGTTTTTTATCATCTGCACCCAGCCCCTTTTTGGTTTTGCTTTAACCCTCCAGATAATGTTAAGCGAATCCTGGATCTCTAAGAATATAGAGCTTGCACCAATTAATAAGGTAACAATACTTATTACCAGGCCAATGCCGCTTTTGCCTGCAATATCCTGCGATTTTATGGTGCTTTGTATTTGTAATGCACCTTGTTTGCCTAAATAATGTTGTATCTGATCGTAAAAATCCTGACGATAACTGCCGTCTTTCAGAAAAATCCCCGCAAGCGCCAATACCAATAACAACAACGGCGCCAGCGAAAAAACGGTGTAATATGCTAACGATGCACTAAGTTTTAAACCGTTATCTGAACCAAAGCCGCTGAAGGTCGCGATCAACACTTTCCACAGTTGTTTTAAATATTCTTTGCTAAAAAATTTCATATTAAAAATCGAATGTATTTGTTAGTACCTTACGTTATAAAACAGATAACACCAGTTTATGAAAATTGTAATGATGCCCGCTAAATTTTTAAGGCTATTATATATTTGTTTGTTAGTAAGCAATTTTAGTGCCTCGGCACAAAGACCACCATTTGGATAGTGCGCCATACCGAAAAAGTGACCAATATCAAGCACTATAATGACCCCATTTTAAGCCCGGCGGGCACCAAACGTGCCGGGGCATTAGCCAAATACTTAAAGCGCGAAAATATAAAAGCCATATATGTAACCAAGTAAAACGAACTGGCTTAACCGCACGGCCGCTTACTTACAAAGCTAAGATACTGCCATGTGTTTATGTGGACCCCGCGCTAAATGTATTTGCAAAAACCATTATTAAACTTTAGGGGCGAAAATGTTTTAATTGTTGGACACTCTAATACCCGTAATGAAGCTCTTAGGAGCCTTTGGAGCTGATGTGCCATTCCCATCGTCGTTAGATGAGGAAGATTACGATATGCTTTTTAAGATCACTATTAAAGATAACGAAACGAGAGAATAGCTACGGATTATTACGGCGATAAGCACCACACCAACGAGATTCCCGAAAAATATCATCCCCAGATAAACCACCCGGAGGCAGTAAGGCCCTTTACTAATTATTAAAAGAGAATCAAGAGTCAGGACAGCAAGAATCAAGAAATAATAGAAATTCGGTTTTATCTTGTCTTTTGGTTCTTTTAATCTTGCTTCGCTTAATGATTAGATACCACCAGTAAGTCGAGGTCTTTACAAGGAATATTGAAACGCTCGCCCATGTGCTTGTTGGTGAGGTGCCCCTGGTAAATATATACCGATTTACGGATGCCCGCCTTTTGCCAAATCACATTTTTAAGCCCGCCCATTTCGCCAATATCCAATAAGATAGGTGCAAAAATGTTGGTAAGCGCATAAGTAGCAGTACGTGCTACACGCGATGCAATGTTGGGTACGCAGTAATGGATAACATCGTACTTGCGGAAAACGGGGTGGGTATGGTTAGTAACTTCTGATGTTTCGAAACAGCCCCCCTGGTCAATACTAACATCGATAATAACCGAGTTGGGTTTCATTTTGCTTACAGTAGTTTGTGATACTATTTGCGGGCTGCGCCCGTCATCGGCACGCATAGCGCCAATGGCAACATCGCAGGTGGTAATGGCTTTTTCTAATACAATTGGTTGCACTACCGAGGTAAATACCCGCGTGCCTATGTTATTTTGCAGACGGCGTAATTTATAAATAGATGGATCGAACACCTTTACCTGCGCGCCTAATGATATGGCCGTACGCGCGGCGTATTCGCCAACAGTGCCTGCCCCAAGTATCACAATTTCTGTTGGGGGTACACCGGTAATGCCACCCAGCATCAGCCCTTTACCTTCAAAAATATTGCTCAGGTATTCGGCGGCGATGAGTATAGATGTTGCGCCTACAATTTCGCTCATGGCGCGCACTACGGTAAGTGAGCCACCTTCGTCCTCTAAGTGTTCAAAACACAACGCGGTGATCTTCTTCTTCATCAGCGCGTGCAAGCAATCGGCTTTAAGTGTTGATAACTGCAGGGCCGATATAAGTAACTGCCCGGGCTTCATCATCTCTATTTCCTCCTTGGTAGGCGGGGCAATTTTAATGATGATGTCGGCTTCGTAAACTTTTTTGGTATCGTAAACTATTTGGGCGCCTTGTTCGCTGTAGTTGTTATCAGTAAAGTTTGCGGCCTGGCCGGCGTTGCTTTCAAGCATTACTTCGTGGCCATTGTTTATTAGCAGTGCTACCGATAAAGGGGTAAGCGGGATACGGTTTTCCTGGAAGGAAACCTCCTTGGGGATGCCAATGTAAAGCTTGTCTTTTTTGCTCTTAACTTCCAGCATCGACTCTTGGGGCTGCATCATTGCCTGCCTGGCAACATCTGAAAACCCACTGTATTTCCCTGTACTCATGATACGTTATTTTTCCGGCTGATGAAGATAAGAAAAAAACAGGATTGCTTATTAAATGTTTTCAACGCTTATTTGCCTGCTTAATGCGTCGATTACATGGATGCGTATGCCGGTATAACTATCTGGGATAAGGTTAGCAATCTTTTCGGGCCATTCGATAAAGCAGTAATTACCCGAGTAAAAATATTCTTCATAACCCATATCCAGCGCTTCATTATGATCTTTTAACCTGTAAAAATCAAAATGATAAACCGGTCCGTCCTGGCTTTCATATTGGTTTACTATTGAGAACGTAGGGCTTGTGGCCGCGTCTAAAACACCTAATTGTGCACAAAGTGCTTTTATAAGAGTTGTTTTGCCCGCACCCATATCTCCGTAAAATAGAAATATGCGGGTATCGTGTGCAAAGTTTAATATATCTGATGCTACCTGCGGTAGTTCGGCGGTTGATGTAATGTATAAGTCCATAGTATATGTTCGCCATCTCCTTTGCGAAAGCACGCAAAGGAGATGGTGAATTTAATATTTTCAATTCCTATTTAGGGCCATAGGTAACTATCGGGATAATCATTTCTTCTAACGAGATACCGCCGTGCTGGAAGGTTTCGTTATAAAAATTAACAAAGTGGTTGTAGTTGTTTGGGTACACAAAGTAACTATCGCCCTTGGCAAACACAAAGCTACTGCTTACGTGCAGCTTTGGCAACATAGCATCATGCGGGTTGCGGATATGGAACACCTCTTTAGCATTATAGTTTAGGTTTTTACCTTGTTTATAACGCAGGTTGGTATTAGTATTACGGTCGCCTATTATCTTGCTTGGGTTTTTAACGCGTATGGTACCATGGTCGGTTGTGATAACAACTCTCACCTGTTTCGATGCCAGGAATTTCAACAACTCGAATAACGGCGAATGCTCAAACCAGGATAATGTTAACGAGCGGTAGGCTGCATCATCGCTCGCCAACTCGCGTATCATCTGCATATCTGTACGGGCATGGCTAAGCATATCCACAAAGTTGTAAACAACTACGTTTAGCTCATTATTCATCAGGTTGTTAACCGACTCATTCAATGCGCGGCCTTCGTCAATGTTGAGTATCTTGTGGTACGAGTGTTTAACATCACGACGCAAAACGCGTTTTAGTTGATCGGCAACAAAGTCGGCCTCAAAAAGGTTCTTACCGCCTTCATCCTCGTCATTTTGCCATTTTTGCGGGTAACGGGTTTCCATTTCTAAAGGCATTAAACCCGAGAAAATAGCATTACGAGCGTATTGTGTAGCCGTAGGCAAGATGCTGTAATAGGTGTCCTCTTCCTCTAAACGAAAATACTCTGATATAATAGGATTAATGATCTTAAACTGATCGTAACGTAAGTTATCTATCAATATAAAGAAAACCGGCCCTTTACCATCCAATTTAGGGAACACCTTTTTCTTAAATAACTGCGGCGATGATGTTGGCCCGTTCTCCGGGTCTTTGATCCAGCCTAAATAGTTCCGTTCTACAAACTTGCAGAACTGTACATTAGCTTCGGCCTTTTGCATAGTAAGGATCTCGTGCATACCGGCATCTTCTAAGGTCTCCAGTTCAAGTTCCCAGTAAATGAGTTTCTTGTAAACATCAACCCATTCCTGGTAGCTCAGGTTATCGTTAAGGGTCATACCCAGGTTACGAAAATCCTGCTGATAGGCCATGGTGGTTTTTGCGCCAACAAGCTTTTTGTTTTCGGTAAGCTTTTTTATGGTAAGCAGTATTTGCTTCGGGTGTACCGGCTTTATCAGGTAGTCATCAATTTTCGAGCCTATGGCATCTTCCATTAAATACTCTTCCTCGTTTTTGGTGATCAGTACAATTGGTATATCATTATTGATGTTCTTTATTTGTTGGAGAGTTTCCAGGCCGGTTAGGCCGGGCATATTCTCATCCAGGAAAACCAGGTCGAAGTACTGCTTTTTAAATTCCTCAATGGCATCGTTGCCATTAGTAACGGTTATTACTTTATATCCCTTTTCAGTTAAAAATAGAACGTGTGGTTTCAGCAGATCAATTTCGTCATCGGCCCATAATATAGTGGTATCCTGCATAATATATTTAATTTTACCACCCTATAACCTTTAGGTAGTATGTTTTGTTGTAAAAATATGCAAAGGATTAACATTAATTAACAAATAGACGGTGCTTGTTTTGTCATAATTCAACACTTTTGTATTCTTAACAGCTACCTTGAACAAAAAGAAAATCATAAACGACCCGGTTTACGGCTTCATAAGTATACCCACTGAACTGGTGTATGACCTGATAGACCATCCATACTTTCAGCGCCTGCGCTATATTAAACAATTGGGGATGACGCATTTGGTATATCCCGGCGCTTTGCACACCCGTTTTCACCATGCTTTGGGTGCTATGCATTTAATGAGCCTCGCTATTGAAACCCTTTGCAATAAAGGCGCGGAGATTTCGCCCGAAGAAAAAGAAGGCCTGATGATCGCGATATTATTGCATGATATTGGGCACGGCCCGTTCTCGCACGCTTTAGAGCATACCATAGTAGATGAAATAGACCACGAGGATATTTCAATCCTGTTGATGAATAAGCTGAACGATGAGTTCGACGGTAAGCTTTCATTAGCCATCAGCATATTTACAGGCAGCCATCCAAAACACTTCTTACATCAGTTAGTAAGCAGTCAATTGGACATGGATAGGATGGATTACTTAAATCGCGATAGCTATTTTACAGGCGTATCTGAAGGGGTTATCAGTTCGGACCGGATCATAAAAATGCTCACCGTAAAAGATGATAGCATTGCTGTAGAAGAGAAGGGTATTTATTCGATAGAGAAATTCCTGATCGCCCGCAGGCTGATGTACTGGCAGGTTTACCTGCATAAAACCGTAATAGCCGCCGAGCAGTTGCTTTGCAAGATATTTACCCGCAGCCGCGAACTTGCTTTGCAGGGAACACATTTCCCGCTTACGCCGGCGCTTAGTTACTTCCTGGAAAATTTTATCACCAAGGAAGAGTTTATCGCGAGCGACGAGCATTTAAAAACCTTCGCCCTGCTTGATGATACCGATGTGATGGCCGCAGTAAAAATCTGGGCCGATAGCGAAGATTTTGTACTATCGCACCTTTGTAATAACTTGATAAACCGCAGGCTTTACCACGTAGACATCACCAGCGAGCAACCCCACTGCGACTTTGTTAAGCAATTGACGGCTAACGCGATAAAAAAACATGGCATCAGCGAGCATGAGGCATCATACTTTGTATTTACCGATAGCATCCGTAACAATGCTTACAACAAAGGCGATGGCAACATACATATTTTAAAGAAGAATGGCGAAATAACAGATATAACCCTGGCCAGCGACAATTCAAACCTGGAGGCTTTATCAAAAACTGTAAAAAAATATATACTTTGCTATGCCAAAGAACTGTTATAAGTACTGAGTAGTATGTTGGTTAGTGGTTATAATAGCCGCTTGCAAACCAGTATACTTCACGCATTATTAATAATTTGTTGCTATGGTTTTAACATTTAAATTTGTACGATGCAATTTACCGCAAAGGATATAGCCTTTATGCTAAAGGGAACAGTTGAAGGCGACCCGCTTGTGGAAGCTAATCACCTGGCCAAGATAGAAGAAGGCGGCACTGGTTCTTTATCGTTTTTAGCTAACCCTAAATATGAGCAGTACCTGTACACTACCAATGCATCGGTAGTAATTGTAAATAATAGCCTGCAGTTAACCGCGCCGGTAAAAGCCACCCTGATCAGGGTAGAGAACGCCTACTCATCGTTCACCTTATTGTTGGAACAATACAATACCATTAAACTGAATAAATCGGGTATTGAAGAACCGCACTTTATACACAAATCGGCGCAAATTGGCAAAAATCCTTATATAGGTGCTTTTAGCTACATTAGCCAGGATGTTGTTATGGGCGATAATTGTAAGATCTATCCCGGTTGTTACATTGCCGATAATGTAAAATTGGGTAATAACGTAACTTTGTTTCCCGGCGTCAAGGTTTACTTTGATTGTGTTATAGGCAATAATGTAGTTATCCATTCAGGTGCTGTTATTGGCAGCGATGGTTTCGGCTTTGCACCTAATGCCGACGGCACATACACCAAAGTAGCCCAAATAGGTAATGTTGTTGTTGAAGACAACGTTGAAGTGGGTGCTAATACCACTATAGACAGGGCTACGATGGGCTCAACCTACGTGCGCAAAGGTGCGAAGGTGGATAACCTTGTGCAGATTGCCCATAACGTTGATATTGGCCCCAACACTGTAATAGCTGCCCAAGCGGGTATTGCAGGTAGTGCTAAACTGGGCGAAGGCGTAATGCTTGGGGGCCAGGTAGGGGTAGTTGGGCATATTACCCTTGCTAAAGGTACCAAAGTGCAGGCGCAATCCGGGGTTGGCCGTACTATTAAGGAAGAAGGTAAAAGTTGGGCGGGTTCGCCGGCTATTGCATACGCGGCAGATATGCGATCTAATGTAGTGGTAAGCCGCTTGCCCGAATTGGAAAGAAGAGTTAACGAACTTGAAAAGATAATAAAAGAGTTAAAGAACAAAGATGTTCATTAGTCCACTTGTTCATTAGTTTATTAGGCTCGCTGAGCAGTATAATAAACTATTTACCAATGAACCATTGAACCGATGAACCATTGAACATCATAACATGAATGTAAAACAAAGAACTATTAAGGCGCCCATATCAGTTTCGGGCACAGGGTTACACACCGGGCAAAGCGTTACCATGACGTTTAACCCCGCCCCGGAAAAACATGGCTACAAGTTTCGCAGGGTTGATTTGCCCGGCCAGCCAATTATTGATGCCGATGTTGATAATGTAACCGATACCTCAAGAGGAACCACGCTAACCCAAAATGGTGCCAGTGTAAGTACTGTTGAGCACGTGCTTGCCGCCTTGGTTGGTTTAGAGATAGATAACGTGCTGATTGATATGGATGGCCCCGAAACGCCGATAATGGATGGCAGTTCTATTCAGTTTATTGATGCGATAGAAAAAGCCGGTTACGAAGAACAGGCTGCCGACAGGGAGTATTACCACATCCCATATAATATCCACTACTCGGAACCCGACCGTAAAGTAGATATGGTAGCTATGCCTTTAGATGATGATTACCGCTTTACCTGTATGGTTGATTATAATTCGCAGGTGTTGGGTAGCCAGCATGCAACCATCTCGAGTTTATCCGAGTTTAAAAAGGAGATTGCATCCAGCCGTACTTTTTGCTTTTTGCATGAGCTGGAAATGCTGGTTAAACACGACCTGATAAAAGGCGGAGACCTTAACAACGCCATCGTAGTGGTTGATAAAGACGTTGACGAAGAAGAGCTTGCCAGCCTTGCTAAGCTGTTTAACCGCAAGGATATTAATGTTGCACCACAAGGTATTTTGAATAATATCGAGCTTCGCCATCAAAACGAGCCGGCACGCCACAAGTTGCTGGATATGATAGGCGACCTTGCTTTGGTTGGTGTGCCGTTAAAAGGGCATATTATGGCTGCAAGGCCGGGCCACGCGGCAAACGTAGCCTTCGCTAAAAAAATTAAAACGCTTATTAAAAAGGAGCGAAGCCGCAAACATGTAAAAGTTTACGACCCCAACATGACCCCGGTTTACGATACTGTTCAGATCATGAACATATTGCCACACCGCCCGCCATTGTTGCTGATTGATAAGATCCTGGAACTTTCTAAAACGCACGTAGTAGGTTTAAAAGCTGTAACTATGAACGAGCCGTTCTTTGTAGGCCATTTTCCTGGTGCGCCTGTCATGCCCGGTGTTTTGCAAATAGAGGCTATGGCACAAACCGGTGGTATACTGGTTTTAAACACCGTTCCCGATCCGGAAAACTGGTTAACATTGTTCCTTAAAATTGAAAGTGCGAGGTTTAAGGATAAGGTTTTACCCGGCGATACGTTAATATTCCGTTGCGACCTGATAGCGCCTATCCGCCGGGGCATTGCTCAAATGAAAGGTATAGGTATGGTTGGGGAAAAGATTGTTGTAGAGGCCGAGCTGATGGCGCAAATTGTTAGATATAAATAAGTATGATACAGCCTTTAGCATATATACACCCACAGGCAAAAATTGCCGACAACGTGGTTATAGAGCCTTTTGTTACCATACATAAAGATGTGGTAATTGAGGAAGGTACCTGGGTGGGTTCAAACTCCGTAATTATGGATGGCGCCCGCATCGGCAAAAACTGCCGCATTTTCCCGGGGGCTGTAGTATCTGCACCACCACAAGATTTGAAATATAAAGGCGAGGCCAGCACCGTTACCATTGGCGACAACACAGTTATCCGCGAATGCGTTACCTTAAATCGTGGTACCGCCCTTGATAAAAACACGACCACAATTGGGCAAAATTGCCTACTAATGGCTTATGTCCACGTAGCACACGATTGTGTTATTGGCGATAACGTTATTATAGCAAACGGTGTGCAGCTTGCAGGCCACATCAACGTTTACGACTATGCCTTTATCGGCGGCACTTCTGCCGTGCACCAGTTTGTAGAAATTGGCGCGCATGCCATGATTTCTGGTGGTTCGTTGGTGCGTAAAGATGTTCCCCCATATACTAAGGCCGGCCGCGAGCCATTGTCGTACATCGGCATCAATTCAGTTGGTTTACGCCGCAGGGGCTTTAGTGCCGAAACCATTAACGAGATCCAGGAGATCTACCGTATCATCTTTCTGAAAAAATACAACATCACCAAAGCCCTCGATATCATCGAGGCCGAATTTAACCCAACGGTTGAACGCGACGAGATCATAAACTTTGTGCAGAACTCGCAACGCGGTATCATGAAGGGATTTGGAAGCTCTTAAAAAAGTTTGCAGTTATTAGTGGGCAGTTTGCAGTTAAAAGATAATTCGATCGCTCTACCTATGCCAACTGCGCACTAATAACTGCCAACTAAAAATGAACATCACCCTCCAAAACATTGGCCGCCGCTTTAACCGTGAATGGATCTTCAGGGGGATAGATTATACCTTCGAAAATGCCGGTAAATACGCGGTATTGGGGGCAAATGGTTCGGGCAAATCCACCTTATTGCAGGTGCTTAACGGTAGCCTTGTACCTTCTGTCGGGGTGCTTAAGTATGAAGATGCCGGTAAAGAAATTGAAGCCGGCGAGATTTTCAATTACCTGAGTTTAGCAGCACCTTACCTTGAGGTTATCGAAGATTTCTCGTTGAACGAGATGATCGATTTTCATTTTAAGTTCAAAAAATTTAAAGCGGGGATGGATAAAAATGCTGTTGCCGAGATCCTGAATTTAGAAGGCAGCCGCAATAAACTTGTGAAATACTTTTCATCGGGTATGAAACAACGTCTAAAACTGGCACTTGCTTTTTGTGCCGATACCCCCATGCTGATGCTGGATGAACCCACCTCCAACCTGGATACACAGGGCATCGACTGGTACCTAAGCCTGGTAGAAAAATTTAGCGAGAACCGCCTAACAATTGTTTGCTCTAACCAGGAGCACGAATACAGCTTTTGTGAGAACAGATTAAGCATAGCCGATTACAAATCGTAGTGATGCGATACCTCGCATCTTACAGGCATGTTGAAGTTTCAAATCAATTATAAAATTGCAAATACAGGCGATAAGGTAAAAGTTGATACTGCCACCGGCGCTCATGTATAACGCATAAAAGCTTAAGCCATTATCCAGCCCAGCCTTCTCTATCCAAACTTCTGAAATGGATTGCCTCTGCAAGGTGCTCTAATAATATTTCTTCGCTGCCGGCAAGGTCGGCAATGGTGCGGGCAACTTTAAGGATGCGGTCGTATGCGCGCGCAGATAAACCCAGCTTTTCCATGGCTTTCTTTAAAAGCGTTTGCCCCGCCGTGGTTATCTTACAAACGTCACGCACCATTTGTGGGCTCATTTGCGCATTAGCGTGCAGGTCTGGCCGTTCGCCAAATCGTTCTATCTGAATTTCACGGGCTTTTATCACGCGGTCGCGAATCAATCCACTCTTTTCAGATAGCCTGTCTGATGCTAACTCGTTAAAATTTACCGGTGTAACTTCCACGTGCAGGTCAATCCGGTCAAGCAACGGGCCCGAGATCTTGCTCAAATATTTTTGTACAGTGCCCGGCGGGCAAATACATTCTTTTTCGGGATGATTGTAATAGCCGCAAGGGCAAGGGTTCATACTGGCGATCAGCATAAAGCTACTCGGATAATCTACCGTAAACTTAGCCCGCGATATGGTAACCTTGCGTTCTTCTAACGGTTGGCGCATTACTTCGAGCGCGCTGCGTTTAAATTCTGGTAACTCATCCAAAAATAAAACCCCGTTATGCGCAAGCGAGATCTCACCCGGCTGCGGGTTGCTACCCCCACCTACGAGGGCAACGTCAGAAATGGTGTGATGCGGCGCCCTGAACGGCCTTGTTGTAACCAATGCATCCGCTGTAGACAGTTTCCCGGCCACAGAATGGATCTTGGTAGTTTCTAACGATTCGTATAAACTCAGCGGAGGCAATATAGATGGCAGCCTGCGTGCAAGCATGGTTTTACCTGCTCCCGGCGGGCCTATCAGTATCACATTATGCCCACCTGCAGCGGCTATTTCTAAAGCGCGTTTAATGTTCTCTTGCCCGCGTACTTCACTAAAGTCGCTATCGTAAGCGGTAAGGCTTTTGTAAAACTCGTCGCGGGTGTTAACCACCTCGGGTTCTAATGTACCGTCGCCGTTAAAAAAGTCGGCCACTTGTTTTATGTTCTCCACGCCGTAAACTTCCAGGTTATCTACAATGGCGGCCTCGCGTGCGTTTTGTTTTGGGAGGATGAAACCTTTATACCCTTCTTTGCGGGCTTGTATGGCAATTGGCAACGCGCCTTTAATGGGCTGCAGGCCACCGTCTAACGACAGTTCGCCCATAATGAGGTACTTGTCAAGGTTCTCAGCTTCTATCTGGCCGGATGCCGCTAAAACACCCGTGGCAATGGTAAGGTCATACGCCGAGCCCTCTTTCTTGATATCGGCAGGGGCCATATTTACTACTACTTGTTGACGAGGCATGCGGTAACCGCAGTTTTTCAATGCAGAGTCTATTCTGAAATAACTTTCCTTAATGGCTACATCCGGCAGGCCTACCACAAAATATTTAGTGCCCGCCGCAATATTCACTTCAACTGTAATGGTAATTGCCTGGATACCATAAACCGCACTTCCAAAGGTCTTAACTAACACGTGATAGGATTTTTTTAAGCGAAAGATATAGATTTTATTTGAGGGGCGAATGGTTAAGTTGAGGTTTTGTGCTAAAATCTAACCTAACTAATATATTCTTATGCAAGAAGCCCGCCTGGATACCAGGCGGGCTTCTTGATTACATGGTTACGTTGTGTCTACCTGATAAAACACAAACTACAAGCGAATACTACATTCACCAGCAATACAACCGAAAACATATTTTTATTGTGTGCGCTAATGGTTGCCAAACGCATGTTAAGGCGCTTAAACATCCTGTTATTTAATAATATAAAATGGTTTATTAGCAAAAAGCCTACTGCGCCAAATAAAATGGCAACATAGCTTGATGTGTTTAGGGTAAGCAAATTTGCCTTTACCATAAGCTTGGTAAAAAGCATGGCGTTTGTTAACACCACAATCAGCAAAAAGCTAACATTAAACAACGATTTAAACTGGGGCAATGAGCCCTGACCGAAATTTTTGAAGCTCCACCTGTAAAACATTACATAAATGGATTGATACGCTTTTGCCATGGTGTTAAAATTTAAGTGAACAGATCGGGTTAATTCTCATAACAACCCTACCGGGTTATTATATAATTCAATTATACGAAAAACATTTAAAAAAGATATAATGTTTTGATTTTTTTTTATTTATCAAAATTATATAAGGCTAATTTACAAATATCGAAACTAAATTACAATTTGATTAGACATTTAAACTCATTACTTGTTAGGTACGACAGGTTTTGTATCTAAAGGTTTATTAGTGGTATCAAATGTAGCCAAGAGGGCCACGTTAGGGTCCGCTTTTATTTCAATCTTAGGCGATGCCACCGGTATCACGGTTGATGATGCTATACCTTTTACTTCGGTTTTAATTAGTTTTCCGTTAACTAATAACTCTAATGTAAATTGGTAGGGCTTTTCCTGTAGCTGGTTAATGTGTATGGCTACCGATTTGGTTTTGTCAATATATTCCCACGAGATCCTAAGTTGCGGGTGCCCGGCTTCGCGCAGCCATTGGGTAAAAAAGTGTTTCAGATCTTTACCGCTTGCTTTTTCCATCACCATTCGCAGGTCGTTGGTGTTGGCGTTGCTGCCGTTGTACTGTTTGTAATAGGCCGCTATCCCCTTCCAAAAAGCGATATCGCCAATTTTACGGCGCAGCATGTGCAGTACCCAGCCTCCTTTCTGGTACGCATTGGCGTTAAGCATGTTTATCATTGGCCCTTTAAACGCCGAATCTACAATTGGCGCCCGATATTTTTTTTCGAACCCGAATATCATATCCCTATCGGTAGTTAAACGGCTTTTAAGGGTATCGACACCATAGGTACCTTCCATATACAAGTTGGTCATGTAAGTAGCAAAGCCTTCGCTAAGCCAAACATTTGGCCAGGTTTTCTCGCTCACGGCATCACCAAACCATTGGTGCGCTATTTCATGCGCCATCAAAGGTTCAATGCCTTTGCTGTCATTTACCGACTTCTCATAATAAAAAATGGCGCCGGCATTTTCCATCCCGCCAAATATCGTTTTCGACTGCACATTAGCCAACTTTTTATACGGGAACGCGCCAATGCGTTTTACAAACCAAGGCAGTATCTTGGCGGCTACGGCATAGTTTTTTAAACCGTCTACCTTATCCTCCGGGAACACGTAGCTGTAAACCGGCGTAACGCCGGCGGTTACAGGTGCGCTAACTACAAAATCGGCTACGCCAATTACCATTACCTTGGTGGGTAGCTGTGCCGTTTCGCTCCAGTGGGTTAGCTTCTTATTAAGCGGCAGCGGTTTTTCCAGCACTTTTAGGCCATTAGATACCACCTTGTATTTAGCAGGGGCTGTAACCAGGAACTCTACAGATGCTTTGTCGGCGGGGTTATCAACACAGGGGAGCCAATAGCGGGCGCGCGTTGCCCAGTTATCGCCAAAAAAGGTGCGGTGTTTGTATTGGTTTGTGGAGATGATCAACCCATCGGTAGGGATGCCCTGGTAGGTGATCACATAGCTATGAGTCGAACCCACTACAGCCTTTATGTTGATATTGAGTTTATCGCTATCCTGCGTATATTTTACCGGCAGGTTTTTCTCTTTGATGGCCGATACCAGCATGCCTTTACCTTCTTTGTTCTTTTTGTAAAGATCCAGCTGTAAAGTTGTGGTTGGTTTAATAAACTTAGCAGTTACAGTGGCCTGTCCCTTTATTATATTGTCAGCATCGTTTAGGGTTATGGCGAAGCGGTAATGTTGGATATCGACTTTAGCACCGGGCGCCTGGGCACCGGCAGATAAAGCAGCTATTAGCGGAGCAACCAGCAATAGATAAAATTTTTTACGCATGGGTAATATTACAAAAAATCTCATTGCCAAAACAAGGGGGATTCAGCCCTTTTTACAGGCAACTTTCCTATTATCTTACCCCTTATGGTGTTTCCTTAAACTTTGAAAGTCAATATAATAAAGCACCTTAATAGAAAAGTTATTGTTTTGCGGCTGGTTATACGTGTCACGGAAGTTGTTGTAATAGTTTTGCGTGCCCATATTGGTGTAGCTTTGTGCCGACTGTTTCCACGCCAGGCTTATTTCGCTGCCCGGTGTAAACTGCCAAACGTATATCATGTCAATGTTCCAAAGGTTTAGGTTTTGATCAACATTGTGGTTAAAATCGGTTGTGGTTACGTTGGCCAATGAGCCATCCTGCGCCAGGTCGAAAAACTGATTGTAGTTAACCTTGCTCCAGTAATGCCTTAACCGGAACGTAAGCCCCATAATGTTACTGAAGGTGTACTTCACGTTAAAAATATTCTGTACCGTTTGTGCATCGCGTAAGCCAAATATCGGGGTAGCATTGTCCGTAGCCACGGTAGCAAACCCCACGTAATTTATCCGTGGACTAACCGTTAGGTCGCCACCTACCGAGAATTTGTTGCTCACCCTGTAATTGTAGTAAAGTTCCAGGTCGTTACCCTTGCCTTTAAAGCGGTTTAACCAAGCGTTTGAGTAAAAGATGCCTACCGAAAATGGCTTAGCCTGGTTAGTTTGCAGGTTGAGGTTAAACACAAATGTTTCAGCTGTTTTAAATACACGGCCGGGCACACGTGGCTCATAAAAATCGTTTCCGCTAAGGCGGATGTGGCCGTTAAAGTTGGCATACCAAAAGTTTTTAAAGTTTGCCTCGGCACCAAAGTTTTGGTTAAAGTATTGGTATGATGATGGCGATACCCGGTACGATGAATAAGTGTTGGTCCACACATCCCATTTGGTGAAAAAGTGCTTGGGTTTATAGTTGGCGTATGATAGGTTTAGGTTATGGTCCAGGAAGTTATTATTGAACAGGATGCCCAGATCGTTAGGGTCATACTTTTTATCTACGCGGTCTTCAGATACGCTCCAGGTAAAATTACCCAGCGTTTTACCGAAAGTAAGGTTGTAGTTATAACCCGTAACCGTTTGCTGGTCGCGATAGAACTTGTTGCTCATTAGCCCGTAGCCGGATAGATTATAAGAGTTGCGTTTGTTATTTAAGTTGAATACAAATCCGCCTACGTCTGCCGAGTAATCTTTACCAAAACGGTTAACATTGGTATTGATCAACGTTACCGAAGAGTTGTTCTTCAGGTTTTGATCCAGCACGATGATGTTATAGTTGGTCAACGGACTGGTCTCTACCTGGCGTTGGTTTCCTGCCGCGTCCTCAACTGTAGCATAAGCGGTATTGGTGATGCCGTTAAAAACACCGATCCCCAACCCTTTTGAGGTACGGCCAGATAGCTTGAACGCGTTGATCAGCTTGGTTTCGGTAGGGTTGCTTACTACAGACTCGCCTGTTTGCAGGTTATCGTAAGCCTTGCCATAGTTGATGGGCTGCCCGCCCACACGGCGCGTATAAAACAGGTTGCCTTTGTTAAACAACTCGGTTCCTTCCGTAAAAAAGGGGCGGTTCTCATTATATTTTACCTCGAACGGGGTAAGGTTAAGGATCTTATTGTCTGATTGTACCTGCCCAAAATCGGGGATGAGGGTAAGGTCGAGCGTAAAGCTTTCGTTGATGCCGTATTTTACATCCATACCACCATTTACAGATGTTTTTGTGTTGGGGACGCCCGCGGTATTGTAAGGGTAGTGGTTTACATAAGTAGAAAAGTATGGGTAAAAGGCTAAACGCACAGGCGGCGCAATTTTTTCTATCCCGGTAAGGATGCCCTCCTGGTTTATAAAGCCGTTTTGTTTTGGGTCGAGTTCGTTCCAAAATAATTGCTGCTGTGTGTTTTGGCGCTTGCGAATGATGTTCATCCCCCAGGTTTGGATATCTTTTTTTGCGAAACGCAGTGCCGAATAAGGAACTTTGATCTCGGCCGTCCAGCCCAGGCTGTCAATTTTTACCTTGCTTATCCAAACGGCGTTCCAGGTTGGGTCTTCGGAATTTCCTTCCGAATTTGGCAGGGCATACTTAGCATCAAACTGCCCGTTGGTTGATGTTACAAAAAAGCCTGATGCATTTATACCATCCTTATAGGTATCAAAAATGATCCCGATGAAATCGGCGTTACCAATCTGGTCTCGTGTGGCAAACTCACGGGCAATTTTACTTGGGTCTTTCTCAAACATGCGGGCACCGATATAAACAGCCTCGTTATCGTAAATGATCTTTACTTCGGTCCGTTCTGAAGGGCTTTCATGCGTGCCGGCGTTGGGGCGTAGTTGTACAAAATCTGTAGCTATGGGTACATTTTGCCATACGGCATCATCCAATTCACCATCCATTTTTGGGGCGGCCTGTGTCTTTATAGCCACAAGGGTTTTCTTCTTCTCTTGCGAAAAGGCACTAAATGTTATAGCAGATAACAATATGACAAGTAAAAAAAATCTCATTCAGGTTGGTTAACAGTATCGATAAGATGCTCAAATTTTGCAAAACGTTACAAGGTTTTATGTTAAATGTTGGTTAACGAATGTTAAAGTTTGGTAATGAGTAAATTGAGTAGCTATATATTTTACCACCTAATAAAATGTTAGCTTAAAGGCCGCCACCGTCATTTTCAGATATATTAGCCAAATCGCTTCAAAATCTTAACTTTGTGTCCTCAAAAATTAGGAATTAATAATGTTTGAAAATTTATCAGATAAACTCGACAGGGCGTTTAAAGTACTGAAGGGACAGGGATCAATAACAGAAATAAACGTGGCCGAAACCATGAAAGAGATTCGCAAAGCTCTTTTAGATGCCGACGTTAACTATAAAACCGCCAAAACCTTTACAGATGATGTAAGGACGAAGGCAATGGGCGAAAACGTGCTTACCTCAATTTCTCCGGGCCAGTTGCTTACCAAATTGATGAACGACGAGCTGACCGAGCTAATGGGCGGCACCACTGCCGAACTTGAGCTTAAAGCATCGCCAACCATTATTTTGATAGCAGGTTTGAATGGCGCGGGTAAAACCACGTTTGCCGGCAAACTGGCTAACTATTTAAAAATACAAAAAGGCAAAAAACCACTATTGGTTGCCGATGATATTTACCGCCCCGCGGCTATTACACAATTACAGGTTTTAGGCGAGCAGATAGGGGTTCCTGTTTATGCCAACCTCGAGTCGAAAGACCCGATCGCTATTGCGCGTGAAGGTATTGCGCTGGCTAAGCAAAATGGCAATAACGTGGTTATTATTGATACCGCCGGCCGTTTAGCTATAGACGAAGCCATGATGGTGGAGATAGAGCAGGTTAAAGCTGCCGTTAACCCGCACGAGATACTATTTGTGGTAGATTCCATGACGGGCCAGGATGCTGTAAACACCGCTAAGGTGTTTAACGACCGCCTTGATTTTACCGGTGTGGTTTTAACCAAGCTGGATGGTGACACCCGTGGTGGTGCGGCATTATCCATCAAATCGGTTGTTAATAAGCCTATTAAATTTATTGGTACGGGCGAAAAAATGGAAGCGCTTGACGTTTTCCACCCTGATCGTATGGCATCAAGGATTTTGGGCATGGGCGACGTGGTTTCTCTTGTTGAACGCGCGCAACAGCAGTTTGACGAGAAAGAAGCCGCCGAACTACAACGCAAGATCCGAAAGAACAAATTTGACTTTAACGATTTTTACGGCCAGATTCAGCAGATCAAAAAAATGGGTAACATGAAAGATCTGATGGGCATGATACCGGGCGTAGGTAAAATGATGAAAGATGTTGAAGTAAGCGACGATTCATTCAAAGGTATCGAAGCCATCATCAACTCGATGACCCCTAAAGAAAAAGAAAACCCGGACCTGATCAACCCAAGCCGCCGCAACCGTATAGCCAAAGGCTCGGGCACCGACTTGCAGGAAGTTAACCGCCTCATGAAACAGTTTGACGATATGCGTAAAATGATGAAACAAATGAGTAACCCCGCAGCCATGGCCAACATGATGCGCAGGATGCCTAAAATGTAACGATCATAAAAATGAATAGAAAAGCCCCGACCATGTTGGGGCTTTTCCGTTTGTATCAATTATCTTTAACTCATGAAACGCCTACTTCTCTTTATCGTAATATTTTCATCGCTTTCTGTAGGCGCGCAAACTAAAAAAGTTACCCATTCGGAATTTAAAACATGGAGCAGAGAAGTTTACTATGTTTTAAAATCTGACAAGAATGTTCGGGAGGGCGAGTATCAAAAGTATTCGTCTGCCGGATCTCACTCAGAATTGTTGGTTGATGGTTATTACCGTAATAATTTAAAGGATAGTGTTTGGAAATATTATTCGGATAGCAAACTGGTTGGGAAAGGCAATTATAAAAACGGAGAAAAGGTTGGTGAGTGGATTGGATATACCCGAGGTTTTGAAAGTTTCAAATACAATTTCAGTAAAAATGAAATGGTTGCATTTATCAATAACCCCGGCGATTCAACCCAAACAAGTAGTATTATCACAGATTCAAACGCAGGCGTGGTATTCGACAGGCAACCTATTTATGTAAGCGGAATTACCTCATTATTTCGAAACATTTCAAATTCCGTTAAGTACCCCGCGGAAGCGCGAGAGGCCCGCAAGCAAGGCGAAGTCATTATTGGTTTTACTGTTGATGAAAAAGGCACAACTGGCAATTACATTGCTAAAACCAATCTTGGGTACGGACTTGAAACTACCGCGCTAAATGCTGTTAAAAATGTTTTGGGGGAGTGGGTGCCGGCCGTGGTAAATGGTAAGCCGGCCGCTGTTCAATGTGAATTATCCTTATTATTCGCTATATATACAGGCGAAAATGTGTTGCCAAAGACTAATCAAATAGTAATTATGGCCGCTGGTGTACCAATTATTCGCTCTTTTTAATATCACGGAAACTTATACAGCACCCCCAGCGCTAAACCTTCTGTAGCCTGCACGCCCGGTTTCGATTTTTTGTCATAAAGTATCGTTCCGTTGATAGATACGTTGATGAGGCGGTTCACTTTGGCCGCAAGGATGGCGTCAAAGCGGTGGCGGGTAAAGCTTAGCTCCTCGCCGTAAGGTACAAACACATCGTAACGAGCGTTAAGGTGCATATTTTTGGCAATGTCTTTATCAAATATGGCTACCATTTGGAAGGCTATATCCGTACGGATACTGTTCCCTCTCTTTACGCCGTAAAGTTCTGTTTGATCTGGCGGCAGGCTATTAAATACTTTATCATCAAGCACAAAGGTTTGCCGGGCGGTACCTGTACCCAAACGGAGGTCGAAATAAGGTGCCGGTTTATACTCAAAACCTATCGATTCTGTTAAGTAACCGGGCGCCATAAAGTTAGAGATCAGCACAGGAGGGTTAACGCCACTTCCGTCGTACTGGTAACCCGTATCAAACTGCGACTCGAAGGTTAACGACCCAAAAAAGAACCAATGCTTGGACATCTGCGTGGCTATCTTATTATCAAAAAAGATCCTGTCATTACTTTTACGGGACGATTGGCCCTTGTTTTTTGATTTACCGTAAAGCAAATTCAACTCAGATGTGTAACTGAATGGCGCTTTATTATATTCAACCCTGTAAATAAAGTTTGACGTTAGGGCAACAGCTGTAACACCACCCGCTGCATAGTTATCGCTAAAAGCGGCCTGACTAAAGTTCAACCCAAAGGTTACAAATTTGCGCCAGTAACTTATCTTATAATCCAGCATGGTAACCGGGATCAGTTCCTGCTGTATTTGTATGGGTGTTGGGGGTACAGGTATGGCATTCTTTTTTGTTTGAATGCGGTACCTATTAAGCAGGTTGGTATCAATTTTTACCGTGTCTTTTTTTACGGTATCGGCAGTTTGCGCGTTTGCGCCAAGCGCCGCTGTGAACATCAGTAGGAGGAATAGTCTGGTACCGGGTTTCAACATAGCCACAAATAAAAAGTAAAAATCTGTTATTTCGATGGTTTAATTAAAAATACCTCGCCCAGCTATACCACCCGCGTTGTTTAAGATAGGTCATATCAGCCTCTTTGGCGTATGCTTCCCGCTCAAAAACGATATTTAAATAGGCATTATTGTGGTTACGGTAAATGGTAAGGTTAATCAGGTAATTGAGAAGGTATGCAATGTAAAAGGGTATCACCAGTAATTCGGCTTGTTGCCGCAGGTGAATACGCTCGTGGTTAATCGTAACGGCATCATTCAATAAACTTTTTTTGTTAACCAATATAAATGGAAACAACGCCATGCCGCTAACCTGTAAAAAGGGCACTACAATTATTTTGTATCTGGCTCCCATTTAACTTGTGGTAAGGGGGCAAGTTCGTATGCATTTGGCCGGCGCTGGTAACGTTTCAAATTCTTGCGGATGTAATCGATAAAATCATAATCGCTTGCTGTGGTAACTAAATAAAAGCCGGGGCGGTATTTGTGCATAAAGTCGGTCAGTTTGGGTTCTTCGAGGTGAGTTATACCCTGTACAAAGCCTTTGTTAAACCGGTAGTCTATGATGTTTTGGCGGTACTCGGCATCTATAAGGCCACGAAGCTTTTCGGCATTACGGCCGCTTTTGCTAAAAGCGTTGTATATGGCATCTATACTAAACCCTATCCCGCCAGAACCAAGGTTCAGCAGATCGGAGTTGTATTGCGACCCATAAATCTTGCTGTATTCTTGCCGTGTATTTGCATACCGCCTTTGCGGGCTTAAAAAGCTATCCCGGATGGTAACCTCTTGCAGGGATATGGCTTTCGGTTTTAAATAGATGGCCAAAGCGGTGTAGTCCTTTATTTTAACGGTATCGGTAAAGTGGTCGGGCTTGGTAAAAACTAATAGGTCGCCGGGTTTGGCGTCAATACTAAACTCGCCCTTAAATGTGTTGTAAACGGTTTTGTTAGCGGTAATGTTAAGCACGTTTACTTTAGCTACACGTGCCTTGCTGTCTTTATCAAACACAATACCGGTAACCTGCCTGGTTTGGGCAAATGTATTAACGCATAAAATGCACAGGAAAAAAGCCGGCCATAACTTCATTACAAAGTTTAAAGCTAAGCGTTTGTGGAGGGATAAACTATACTTTAACAATCTTTAACACACTATTTCACTACAACAAGTTTCTGCCCAAGCTTAATGCCATAGTCAGATAGTTTGTTAAGTGCTTTTAACTCATCAACAGTGATACCAAAACGTTTAGATATACTGTATAGTGTGTCGCCTTGCTTTACGGTATATATTTTATCGTCGGGCGGGGTTTTAGAAATGCTATCCTGTTGGGGTTGATTAATGTTTTCGTTTATTTCGCCTAACACACGGTCCTCGCGTTTTATTTTGGCTAACTCACCTTCCGGTCGGTCGTATTGATCAAGCTGGTATTTGTTGATGATGTTGAGCAATAATTGAGGATATTTTGGATTAGTTGCATAACCGCAAGCCTTAAGCCCATAGGCCCATCTTTTAAAATCGTTCTTGTCCAGTTCGAAAAGGCGGGCGTAATTTTTTTTCTTTAAAAACTCAGAATGGTCGCGGAAAGATTCTTCAGGATTGTTATAAACGCGGAAACAGTCGTTCACGTTATCGTCGTTCTTGTAGTAACTTTCACCTGTCCACGTAGAGCCGCATTTAATTCCGAAGTGGTTATTTGCTACAACAGCCAGGTCGCTGTTGCCGCTGCCGCTTTCAAATAAGCCCTGTGCCAATGTAATACTTGCAGGGATGCCATAGGTGTTCATTTCCTGTATGGCAATAGCTTTAAAACGCTCTATATATTCAAGGGAAGTAAAATCGCGGTGCCCGTCAATTGATGCACGGTTGCGTTTTTGAATGATTTTATTGTTTTTGGATGCTTTTTTGCTGCTAATTACGCTCTTGTGGGCCGAGCACGAAGTAAATAACAAAACGGCAACCATTAATGTGTATATCCTACGCATGCAGTTTTAGCTTTTGTTGGCCAAACTTAAGGTTAAAAATATAATTATTAATTGTTATTGGCTATTTCCTCTTTTTTCGGGGTAGTTGCGGCATCGTCATCGTAGTCATTAAGGTCATATTTATTGATGATACCTAATACCTGTGCCGACCATTTTTTGCTGCTTGCGTAGCCGCTGCGCTGGATGCCTTTTGCCCATCCGTTGTAATCGTACTGGGTAAACTTATCTGCAAGGTGGCTAAATTGCTTACGCTCTGTCATGATGCGGGCAAAATCCTGGAACGATGCCATTACATTGTCGTATCGTTTGTAGGCCGAATGTACCTTTTTGTTTCCTTTATAGTACACTGCGCCACCACTGCCTTTTACACCAAACTGATTGTTTAAATTTTGTGCTATAGCGCTTTTTCCGCTTGCAGACTCATGCATGGCAACGCCTAAAATGATACTTGCCGGTACGCCGGTTTCATGCATTATACGAATGGCATTATCTTTGAACTTCTCGATGTATGATTGTGCTGCGCTTTGAGCCGACGCTGCTGTTGTTGAAGCAAAAAATGCTGAAACTGAAAGAAGTGTAACAGTTAAGAGTTTCTTCATAATTATTTTTTTCTGATGATCAGTAGGCCATCGCGTACAGGTAGAATGAATTTTTCAACCTGTGTGCTAACAGCTATTTGCTCATTTAGTTTGCGGATGCTCTCGGTATCGGCATCTTTTTCGGCGCCAAACACCTTTCCTTTCCACAAAACGTTATCAATTATTATTAAGCCTCCGGGCCTTACTTTATCAATTATTAACTCAAAGTACTTAAAATTATTTCGTTTATCCGCATCAATAAATACTAAATCGAAGATAGTGTCCTCAAAATCAGCTATTATAGCTTCAGCAGGGCCAATATGAAGCTTTATTTTTTTATCCACATTTGTTGATGCAAAGTGTGAATTAAGCAATTCTTCAAATTCGCGGTTAACTTCTATGGTGTGCAAAATGCCGCCTTCTGCCAATCCTTCTGCCAGGCAAATAGCCGAGTAACCGGTAAAAGTGCCTATCTCTAAAATAAGTTTAGGTTGTATCATTTTGCTGAGCATGCTCAGCACCCGGCCCTGGTAATGTCCCGAAAGCATGTGCGGTTTCAATACCTTTAGGTAGGTATCCCGGTTTATTTTTTGCAACGCCTCCGGCTCGGGGTCGCAGTGGTTATCAAGGTAAGCCTGTAAGGCCGGATCAAGGATTTCCATGCCGCAAAAGTAAGAAAATAATTTTAACGCCTTTTTTGCGGAGATAACCACATGTTTCCAAGCGATTTATGTCGTCTTTACATTGCTAAAAAATCGAGCACGGTTTTATTAAATTCCTTCACAATTTCAACAGGGGCGTAATGTGTAGCCCCTTTAAAAATAATCATTTTAGATTTGGGGATAGCTGCCGCAATTGTGCGGGTATGCTTATCCAGTATCAGATCATTTTCCCCGGCCATTACCAACACGGGGGCTTTTATTTTTTTGATGTCGGCAAATGTCAGGTGCGGCTCGGTAAGCAACATAGTAAATAAGCGTGTCTGCATTTTAGCTTTGGCGCTTTTATTATCTTTGTAGAAATTAACGGCTTGTTTTATTTGGTTAAGCACCGTATCTGGCAGAGCCTCGTTTGTAGGAAAAAGGTTTGCGCCCATTATAGCCAGCTTATTTACATACTTTTGGTATTTTACTGCCATAATTAGGCCCGTGTTACCACCATCGCTCCAGCCTAAAATATTTGCTTTTTTTATGTGCAGCGAATCCATCAGCTCCTTCATATCCTCGGCAAACAAGTCGTAGCTTAATGGGCCGGTTGTTTCATCAATGCTTCTGCCTTGGCCGCGTGTATCTACAGCAATTACCTTATACTTTTTTGATAACGCCCCGATCTGGAAATTAAATGCGTAGATCTCCTGGCTGTTGCCATGCAATAATAGTAACGGCTCGCCGCTACCGTAGGTTTCGTAATAAAGATTAGCATCCTTTAACTTCACGGTGCCGGATGCTGCCTTGTTACTGCCATAAGGGATAGGGTGCGGGTCGTAATCGGGGTTAAGTTTTGCCTGCTTAATATCTACTCCATCTATCAATATCTCGGCATCATCAACCCAAAGTTTACCGGGGCCGCTTAAAATTGGGGTGACATATATCGTATGCGCGTCTATAGGGATCTCGGCTTTGATACTGTATTGTGCCCAATCTTTAGTGCCTTTTATTTGTAGCCCCTGCATGCTTTTATACTGCACCATTTTAGGTAGGGCATTGTCAATACGGATCATGAGCGCGACTGCTTGGATAACATCCGCAAATTTCATCCAGGCCTTAAACTCTATGTTTTTACCAATAAACTTTGCGGGGATCTCTTGCACAACGCTTGCATAGGCCCACGTATCGCCGGGCTCGGTTTGTTCTATTTGCAAAGATCGTTCGCCACTATGTTTCTCGGTTGTGGTTGTTTCGCATTTATAACCTTTCGATTCGTAAAACATGCGCCATTTGTTTGGCAGTGACTTGCCTGGCCCGACGTTTTCAAACCCAAGATTATAAGCTGTATCAATCGCCGGTGTTTGTGCGAAAAGCGCCGACGAAAGAAATAGCGACGCGAATAATACTAATAGGTGTTTCATGGCGTGATGTTTTCCCAAAGCTATTTGTTTACGTGCAGATTTTGCGGCACTTAACAAACTTTAACACGGGACGCTTTTAAGCGCCTATTTTCTGCTTAAGGAATCGCCCATATTTAAACTGTCAAACCAACGGTTTTGTTCACGTTCACGGCCGTGAACGGCATGGATATTTTTAAATCTCTTTATAATCAGCAGTTTACATATTTAGGTGCTGGCGAAACACTAACTTTTGAAGCGCTGCCTTGATAATGGCAATCAATATTTAGAAGCTTTTACTCATCCAGCTTTGCAGCAATATCACTGCCGATATGGTATCTACCAGTTCCTTATTCTGCCGGGCCTTTTTACCCATTCCACTTTGGGCGATGGTAGCCGATGCCATTTTAGAGGTAAAGCGCTCGTCGAACATTTCTACCGGGATCTCGGGGAACGTTTTTTTGAGCAGATTGGCAAAACCCTTTACATGCATGGCCGATTGCGAGGGCGTGTTATCCATCTGCTTGGGCTCGCCCAATACAAAACGTTCTACTTGCTCGGTTACCAGGTATTTTTTTAGATAGTCGATAATTTTTAGCGGATGAATAGTATCCAGCCCCGTCGCGATGATCTGCATCGGGTCGGTAACGGCAATGCCGATCCGCTTGGTGCCGTAATCGAAAGCCATTATGCGCATAGGATTTTAGATTTTAGATGTACGATTTTAGATTTGAGCATGGCTTAACTATATCTGCAAATGTGCGGATTATTTGTGTTTGTGTTCTTCGCGTCGGCTAAATCTAACATCTAAAATCGTACATCTAAAATCAATTCGCTATTTTGCACCAAATGCGGTTTAAGGATATTATAGGGCAAGGGGCAATTAAGCAAAGGTTGATTACCTCGGTAAACGAGAACAGGGTAAGCCACGCTCAGTTGTTTTTAGGGCCCGAAGGTGCGGGAGGATTGGCATTGGCAGTTGCTTACGCGCAATATCTATCGTGCGAGGATAAGCAGCCGGAAGATTCTTGCGGGGTATGTTCATCGTGCCGCAAATACCAAAAACTGATGCACCCCGATCTGCATTTTTCTTACCCTTTTTTCGCCAAGCATAAGGATGATACCGCGCTTACCTTTATTGAGCAGTGGCGCGATGCCTTTACGGCCCACCCATATTTAAGCCTCGATATTTGGCGTGGCTATTTGGAAGCCGACAACAAACAGGCCAATATCAACATTGCCGAGTGCCACCAGATCATCAAAAAACTCAGCTTTAAGCCATTCGAATCGGTTTACAAGGTCCTGATCCTTTGGCTGCCCGAGTATCTTGATAAAGAGGGTAACGCCCTGTTAAAAATGATAGAGGAGCCACAGCCAAATACGCTGTTCATACTTGTGGCCCAAAACCAGGACCAGATCCTGAACACCATATTATCGCGTACACAACTCATCAAAATACCTTGTTTAAATTACGAGGATATTAAAGGCGAGCTAATTGACAAATACCATCAAACGGAAACCGCCGCCTCGCAAATTGCTTATTTAAGTAATGGCAATATGACCGAGGCTTTGGCTATGTTACAACACGATACCAAAAGCTACCATGAGCTGTTTGTACAATGGCTGCGCTTGTGTTTTAGTAATAAGGTGCCGGAGATACTAAGTTTTGTTGATCAAATGTCTAAGATGGGCCGGGAAAACCAAAAGAACTTTTTACGATACGGCACCAGTTTTATCCGCGAGTGTACGCTGCTGCGCGCCGGGGCCGAACGGATCGTAAAACTGCCGGAGCAGGAAATGGGAACCGCTAAAAAGATGTCGGCGGTGATCAATAATGCACAGGCACAAGCTATCATAAGCGAGCTGGAAAAGGCTCATTATCATATAGAACGTAATGCTAACCCTAAAATCTTGTTTTTAGACGTATCTTTACAAATTATAATAGTTCTAAATTTGAAAACTGTCCCTGCGGGGAATCATTATATACCGAATTAATTATGGGATGCGGAAGTTGCTCAACAGGCGGCGGTTGTTCGCCTGCAGGCTGCAAAAGTAATGGCTCTTGCCTTACAAATGGTTGCAGCAAATTAGATGTACACGATTGGCTATCGCACATGGATATGCCAACTAACTATAAACCTTACTCAATAATCGAAGTAAAATTCAAGGGATCGCGTAAGGAGTTTTATCACAACAACGATAATATTTACCTGGAAGCCGGCGACCTGGTTGCTGTAGAAACCACCACGGGTGGCTATGATATTGGCCATGTATCTATCACCGGCGAACTTGTGCGCATGCAAATGACCAAGCGCCATGTAAAGGAGGCAGACGTTGTTAAAAAGATCTATCGCCGCGCTACCGTTGCCGATGTTGACAAGTGGAAACTTGCCAAGGATATGGAGTGGGAAACCATGCATAAATCGCGCACGCTGGCATTAGAGCTAAAGTTATCTATGAAGATAAGCGATGTAGATTACCAGGGCGATAAAACCAAGGCAACCTTTTACTACACAGCAGAAGGCCGCGTAGATTTTAGGGAACTGATCAAAAAAATGGCGGAGAGTTTCCGTATTCGGATCGAGATGCGCCAGATTGGTATGCGCCAGGAAGCAAGCCGCTTAGGTGGTATCGGTTCATGTGGCCGCGAGCTTTGCTGCAGCACCTGGTTAACGGATTTTAAGACCGTTTCTACATCTGCAGCGCGATACCAAAACCTATCTTTAAACACGTTAAAACTTGCCGGCCAATGTGGCAAGTTAAAGTGCTGTTTAAATTACGAGCTGGATACTTACATGGATGCGTTAAAGCACATCCCCGATAATGTGAATGTGCTTAAAACCGAAAAAGGGGATGCGCGACTGCAAAAAACCGACATCTTTAAAAAGATAATGTGGTTTAGCTACCCACGCGAAGAAGCATGGGTGCCTATGCCAATTGCCAAGGTAAAGGAAATTCAACAACAGAACCGCGAGGGGATTATCCCTGCCGATCTGGGTGAAATGGTTGAGATGGAGAACACACCGGCAAAAGCATTGGATTACGAGAATGTTGTAGGCCAGGATAGCTTAACCCGCCTGGACGATCGCCGTAACCAAAATCGAAACAAGAGTAATAGCAACAACAATAATAATAACCGCGACCGTAACCGCCGTGGTGGCGATGGCAGACGCGATGGCCAGCAAGCCGCCGGACAACGCCCGGAAGGTAGTGGCAGAGAAAACCGCTCGCAGGGCAACCGTGCCGAAGGTGATAGGCCGCAAGGCAATCGCCAGCAGCAACAACAAGGAGGCAATAAGCCGGATGGGCAGCCAAGGCCGGAAGGTGGGGGCAACCGACCACAGGGCAACAGGCCCGACGGTAACCGCCAGCAACAGCAACAAGGAGGTAACCGCCCCGAAGGGCAGCAAGCCGGCGGGCAAAAGCCCGAAGGCGGTGGTGAAAACCGACCGCAGGGTAACCGCAATAACAACAGGCGCAACAACAACCGCCCAAGGCCAAATAACCCAAACAACAACCAACCCCGTACCGATAACCCGGGCGGCGGCAGTGCAGAATAAATGAATGCTTTAAAATATCTTTTCGGTGGCTTAATAACCCTTGTGCTTTTTACAGCACAAGGCTGCACCGATCCTAACGCGGTTATTGATCAGAATACAGAGATCGCCAATCACAATTGGTCGTACGTTAACCGGGTTAAATTTGATGTTAAGATAGATGATATAAGCGTGCCCTATAACCTTTATTTTAACCTGAGGGTTAGCGGTAGTTATAAATACTCCAATATGTTCGCGCTGCTGTTCCAGACGTCGCCGGGCAAAAAAACGCATACCACCCGTTACGAATTTACGCTGGCTACCAAAGATGGCGAATGGCTGGGTAGCGGCAGTGGCAACCTGTACAGCTACCAGTTGCCTTTACGTACCAACTATAAATTCCCGGCCAAAGGGGTTTACCATTTCGAGGTTGAGCAAAACATGCGCGATAATCCCCTCCACGAAGTTATAGATGCCGGTTTAAGGGTAGAGAAAGCGCAGTAAAAATCTTCATTCCAAATAATTAAAACCTGTAATAAATCCGTTTGTAGTTAAAGTACACCATCGTACTTAATTATGAAAAAGTTATTTGTTTATCTGTTTTTAATTACGGCAATCGCCATAACTTCTTGTAAAGGGAAAACTGCAGGCAATGCCGGCGATACCACCGCAGCGGATTCCGGGCAAGCCCATGTAGGCAACGAGAGCCCTGCAGATACTAATAAACTGCTTACCACACCAACCGAAACCGGTGGCAAGGATAGCAGCGGCAATGGAAGCGGAAATACTAATGCGCCAAAGGATACGCTTAAAAGCAATCCGTAAATTACTAAGCATTTTATATTAATGCTAAAATCACTACATTCGTTTTGCTAATATTTTTATCAAAATGGACGTTTTAGTTTTAGGTTTCTCTATAGTTATATTGCTGATAGCGGTCTTTATTTTTTTGAAGCGCCCTGCCTCAAATGGTTTTTCTGCGGATGAGTTTGCTAACCTGAAAGTAGAAAATGAAGCGTTAAAAATAGCGGTAGCCCAGGCAGAACAAAAAGCTGCCGGTTTATTGTCCGAAAAGGAAAACATCACCAAACTTTTAAAGGATGAGCAAAACCGGCTGCTCGACGAACTATTGTACGAGCGTGGCCAATTGGCCCAGGCTAATCAGTCATTAGAATCGTCCCGGTCCTACTTTAAGGCACAACAGGAAAAACTTGCCGAGCAAAAAGGGGACATCGAAAATACCCGCAAGCATTTTCAGCGCGAGTTTGAGAATGTGGCTGAGAAGCTGTTAAAAGAAAAATCGCGGGAGTTTGCGGATGTGAATAAGCTGAGCATCGATACCATCCTAAACCCGCTTAAAGAAAATATTAAAGCTTTCGAGGAAAAAGTAGACAAGGTTTACAACATGGAAGCCGCCGAGCGCAACACGCTTAAAGGGGTTATTACCCAATTGATGGACCTGAACAAACTGATCAGTACAGAAGCATCTAACTTAACCAAAGCATTAAAAGGCGACAACAAAAAACAAGGTAACTGGGGCGAGGTAATATTGGAGAAAGTTTTAGAGCGTAGCGGCCTGGTGCGCGACCGGGAATACCGGGTACAAGCCAGCCTGAACAGCGTAGATGGCGGCAGGTTGCAGCCCGATGTGATAATTGACCTTCCGGATGAAAAGCATTTGATAATCGATTCTAAAGTGTCGCTTATCGCTTACGAGCGTTTGGTGAATTGCGAAACGGAAGAGGAGCGGAAGCTTTACTCAAAAGCGCATATCGAATCGTTACGCAATCATGTGCACGGCTTGTCATCAAAAAGCTACCACGACCTGTACCAGGTAAACTCTCCCGATTTTGTATTGCTTTTTGTGCCGATAGAATCTTCCTTCAGCTTTGCAGTACAATTGGATGCAGACCTGTTTAGCGATGCCTGGGATAAGCGGGTGGTAATTGTTAGCCCAAGTACCTTGTTAGCCACCCTGCGCACCATTGCCAGCATTTGGAAACAGGAACGCCAAAACCGGAACGTGCTGGAGATTGCCCGCCTTAGCGGTGAGATGTACGATAAATTTGTGGGCTTTGTTGGCGATATGGAAGGCATCGGCAAAAATATAAAGCAAAGCCAGGACAACTACGATAAAGCCCTTAACAAACTAACCGACGGCCGCGGCAACCTAACTGTTACTGCCGAAAAAATCAAAAAATTAGGTGCTAAGGCTAATAAGCAGATAGATCAGAAATATATTGGGGAGGAATAGTTGGCAGTTACAGGTTGGCTTTAGCACGAGCAACTGCAAACTTAAAACTACCTACTGCTCACTGGATTTAAACGCGTTCCACCCTTGCGCCTTTAACTCGTGCTGGTTGCCCGATTTTGTGATTAGGTTACAGCCTTCGTTAGGCTCGGTGATATAGCCAATGATAGAGAAGTCAATCTTGTGTTTTATCTTGTCGTAATCGGCTTGTTTCACGGTGAAGAGCAGTTCGTAATCTTCGCCACCACTTAGGGCGCATACGGTTGGGTCGAGGCCAAACTCGCGGGCGGTTTCGTAAGTCATCGGGTCGATAGGGATCTTTTCTTCATATAATTTGCAGCCCTTATTGCTTTGCTTGCAAATGTGTAATACCTCCGATGCTAAACCGTCAGAGACATCTATCATGGCCGTTGGTTTAACACTCAATTCTTTCAATAAATCGATAATATCTTTTCGGGCTTCCGGTTTTAACTGGCGCTCTACTATGTAGTCTTTACCTTCCAGATCGGGCTGGATGTTTGGGTTTTCGATGTAAACCAGTTTCTCGCGCTCTAATAATTGCAGGCCGGTATATGCGCCACCCAAGTCGCCCGATACGCAGATCAGGTCGCCTTCTTCGGCAGTATTGCGATACACCACATCTTTTTCATCGGCGTAACCAATAGAGGTAATGCTGATCACCAAACCTTGTTTTGATGCTGAAGTATCCCCACCTACAATATCCACATTGTAGTTGCCACAAGCCAGGTAAATACCTTCGTACAATTCTTCAACAGCCTCTAACGGAAACTTACTGCTCATGCCGATAGAAACGGTGATCTGGCTGGCCGTACCATTCATGGCGTAAATATCGCTTAGGTTTACCTGCACCGCTTTATAACCTAAATGTTTAAGCGGAGTGTAAGCCAAATCGAAATGGATGCCTTCTAAAAGCAAGTCGGTAGATATCAGGGTTTTCTTTCCCTCAAAATTTAATACCGCCGCATCATCGCCCACGCCTTTTATGGTGCTTTTTTGGGTAAGGGTTATATTCTTGGTTAAGTGGCTTATCAGGCCAAACTCGCCAAGGTTCTCTATATTGGTTTTCTCTTCGTTCTCGAACATAGTATTATTTCCAAAGTGCAAAAATACAAAAGCTTAATACAATAACCTTAAGCTAATTGCTTTATGCGCATGCTGTTATCCCCCCTGTAATATTTATCATACAATAAAATAATTAACATTTGGTTAATACTAAGGGTCTATTTTTGCTTTACTAAACAAGTTTATATGAAAATCAGAAAATTACTTATTTATTCGGCTCTTATACTTGCAGTTGCGAGCTGTAAAAAAGACAATGCCCCAACACAACCGGTAGACCCACCCGTAGTGATAATACCCGCCATGCCAAAACCATATGCAATTACTGAAGGTTTTGAAACGAGTACAAAAGGTAGTTACGCTATTGCCGATGTACAACTGAACACCGGCTTATGGAGTTTCAACGATGCCTTGATCGGTAACCTTGCGGCTGATGTTAAGGCTGGTTTAAAAGCCGTTCGTTTGCGCACGGGCGATATCACTATGAAATTTGATATAACAGGCGTTGAACAAATAAGCATTAAACACGCTAAATATGGTAACGACGACGCCTCTACCTGGCAGTTAATGATGTCGACAGATAGCGGCAGTACATACACTCAGTTAGGTGCAGATATAGCTGAAAATAACACCACCTTAGTTACCGACTCATTTGCGGTTAATACCACCAAAAAGGTACGTTTCCGGATCCAAAAAACAGGCACCACACGGATTAACCTGGATGATATTACGTTTAAGGGTAAAGGTGATGCAGGTATTGTAATTGGCGCACCCGATACAAGCGGCGGTGACGGAAGTACCGACCCCGGTACAGGAACCGGTACCCCAAACGCAGAGCGCGGTGTTACCGTAGGTGCTGATGCACCACCCAATGCCGGCGATAACAGCAACCTTTTAATGGGCAACCCATCGGGCGCGCAGCCGGCCATTGTTATGGTTGATAATTACCTGATAGACCAGGGTTATTACACAGAATCGTACAGCAGTACAAGGGGTACGCCAAACTGGGTTAGCTGGCACTTAGATGCTACTAATATTACAAACGCGGCGCCGCGGGTGGATAATTTTGCAGGATTTATTGGCTTATCAAATACGTTCTACCATGTAGAAAGCACCAGCTACTCAGGGTCGGGTTTTGACAGGGGGCACAATTGTCCGTCTGCAGATAGGACAAGCTCGGCAGATGCAAATTCTGCAACTTTCCTGATGACTAACATGATACCGCAGGCACCCAACAATAACCAGCAAACCTGGGCCAATATGGAAAACTACCTGCGCGAGCAAGTAGTTGCCGGTAACGAGGTTTATATTATTATGGGTAATTACGGTGTAGGTGGTACGGGCTCAAAAGGTACCGTCAACAAAATAAATAACGACCATATCACCGTACCAAGCAATGTATGGAAGGTTGCTGTTATTGTTCCAAAAAGCGATGGTGATGCAAACCGTGTTGCCACTAATACGCGCGTTATTGCAGTTAACACCCCAAACATCAATACCACCAATAGCGATTGGAAACAATACCGCGTAACGGTACGCGATATTGAAACTGCTACAGGTTATAACCTATTATCTAACTTGCCGCAAAGTGTGCAGGATGCTATTGAAACGAAAAAAGATAATCTATAATTTGGGGATCACACCGATCCAGAATTGATTTTACACAAATAGAAAAGGCCTTGCTTATATATTAAGCAAGGCCTTTTTGTAGTATAATGGGCGGTATCTATCCAAATAAGAGCCCAAATACTTCTTCTATCCTACCCACAACTTTTACATCAATGGTGTAGCGCGACAGGTCTAACCGTTTTTTGTCTTTCGCGGCGGTAGGCATATTGTACTTGGAGATAAAGATCTGTTCGAAGCCAAGCTTCTGCGCTTCGGCAATGCGTTGCTCCACCCGGTTAACCGCGCGGATCTCACCGGATAAACCTATCTCGCCTGCGAAACACGTTTTCGCAGGAATGGGGATATCCTCGTGCGATGAAATGATGGCAGCGGCCAGGCCCAGGTCAATAGCGGGGTCTTCTACCCGGATGCCGCCGGTGATATTCAGAAATACATCTTTGGCGCCAAGGCGGAAACCACAACGTTTCTCCAACACGGCCAGCAGCATGCTCATACGTTTGGTGTCAAAGCCGGTTGCAGTTCTTTGAGGCGTACCATAAGCCGATGTGCTTACCAACGCCTGGGTTTCTATCAGCATGGGCCTCATGCCCTCTAATGTGGCAGATATGGTGATGCCGCTTAAAGGCTCGTCCCTTTGCGATAATAAGATCTCTGATGGGTTTGACACCTCGCGCAAGCCCTCGCCCAGCATTTCGTAAATACCGATCTCTGATGATGAGCCGAAACGGTTTTTAATGGTACGCAATATGCGGTAAACATGGTGGCGGTCGCCTTCAAATTGCAATACCGTATCTACCATGTGCTCCAATATCTTCGGTCCGGCTATCATACCATCTTTGGTGATGTGGCCTATCAAAAATACGGGGGTTGATGTTTCCTTCGCAAAACGTAATAGTTCGGCAGTACATTCGCGCACCTGCGATACACTACCCGGGGTAGATTCCACATGCGATGAATGCAGCGTTTGGATAGAATCTATCACCAGGATATCCGGTTGCAATTCTTCTATCTGCTTAAATATATTTTGGGTGGAGGTTTCGGTCAAGATAAAACAACCCTTGCCAAACTCATCTTTTAATTCTTTATTCTTGGCGCGTTCTTGATGGGTATCTAACGACACCAAACGCTCAGCGCGCATTTTAATCTGGTGGTCGCTTTCCTCGCCCGATACATACAGCACCTTTACATTCGGCATGTTAAGTGCCAATTGCAACATCAGGGTAGATTTACCGATGCCCGGCTCGCCACCAATCAGCACTAACGAACCGGCAACAATACCGCCACCCAATACGCGGTTAAACTCCTTGTCGGGGGTAAGCAGGCGATGCTCTTCCTTAAAGGTAATTTCACCTACCTCAACGGGTTTGTGGGCCCGCTGCGATGAAGCCGGGCTTGCCTTCCAGTTAGGAACAGACGCGTTCGACTTTTCTAAAATTTCTTCAACAAAAGTATTCCATTGCTGGCAGCTTGGGCATTTACCCAGCCACTTAGCCGATTCGTAACCACAGCTTTGACAGAAATAAGCGATTTTAGATTTAGCCATTTAATGATGAGCAAATATGAAGATGTACAAATGTGCAGATTTAATCAAGAATCGCAAACAATATTACTAAAATAATTAGTAATATTGTTCCTTATGATCACAAAAAAGAGAATAAACCTTGAACTAACGGTAGCCGAAAAGCTTATATTGAAAAAACATAATATTACCCAAAAAAGTCTTATAGATTTAGCTGTTGATGAAATAATTACATTATTATCCCCTCCTCCGCAACGGGTACAGATAATACAGGCTTTATTTGAATTTCAATCCATACCCTCAGTTGGTATAAGGTTTGCCCACGACCTTATATTTTTAGGATATTATCAACTAACTGATATTAAAGATAAAAGCGGGCCCGATTTGCTGAACGAGTATGAATATAAAATCGGCTATAAAGTAGATCCATGTGTTGAAGACCAGTTTTGGCTGGTGGTTAATTACGCCAACCACCCGAACAGCAAGAATCAATGGTGGGATTTTACGACAGCCCGTAAAGCTTATCGCAGAGAAAATGGCTATCCCGATACCAGGCCTAAAGAGAATATATTTTTCACGAATAAATGATGTAAATAAAAAAGAGCAGATGCTACTTAAAACATCCGCTCTTTCTATATGCGCCCTACGGCAATTATAACTTTATCTCTTCGTCTTTGCTTGAGAAGAACTTGAACTCGGTGATCTGGTAAGCAGGGTTGCTTTTCACTTTTATCCACTGGTTATATTTAAAGTACCATTTCATCTGGCGGTTAAATAAACCTTTTTTAATGTATGCCTCAATGTACGGGTGTACACAAAGCGTAATATTTTTTTCGTTTTGCTCCTCCAGTATATAATTGAAGTTTGTTTCAATATCATCTATCAGCAACACGGTTGGCCTGATGGTACCGGTACCGCCACAAGCGGGGCAAACCTCACTTGTAATGATATTCATTTCGGGCCTTACACGCTGGCGTGTAATTTGGATCAAGCCAAATTTGCTTGGAGGCAAAATGGTGTGTTTAGCACGGTCATCGGCCATTTGGGCTTTCAGATAGTCAAAAAGCTCTTTACGGTTGGTTGGCTTATGCATGTCAATAAAATCGACAACCACTATACCACCCATATCGCGCAGGCGCAACTGGCGTGCAATTTCTTTGGCGGCTTCCTTATTTACCTGGTAAGCATTCTCCTCCTGGTTCTCTTTATTAGCTGTACGGTTACCGCTGTTCACGTCAATAACGTGCAGGGCCTCTGTATGCTCAATAACCAGATAGGCGCCACCGGCAAGGTTTACCGTTTTCCCGAAGGTTGATTTTATCTGCTTATCCACACCATGGTGCTCAAAAATAGGCTCCTTGTGTTTGTGCAAACGTACAATACCTTCCAAATCAGGAGAGATCTCGTGGATATACGACCTAACCTCTTCATACATACTCTGCTCGTTCACATAAATATGTTGAAAATCGGGGTTAAGGATATCCCTCAGGATGGTAGATGTACGGCCAATTTCACCCAATACCTTTTTAGAAGGCTCGGTGCCATGCAGCTTGGTCACAAATGTTTCCCATTTCGATATCAGGTCTAACAGATCTTTCTGCAGTTCCTGCACACCTTTACCCTCAGATACGGTACGTATAATAACGCCGAAATGCTTTGGTTTAATGCTTTCAACCACCTTACGCAGGCGGTTGCGTTCCGTATTGCTTTTGATCTTTTTTGAGATAGATATCACCTCAGAAAAAGGCACTAATACCACGTAACGGCCCGCTATTGACAGGTCGGAACTTAAGCGGGGGCCTTTTGTTGAAATTGGCTCCTTAGCTATTTGTACTGGTACAAGCACGCCTTTTGATAACACATCAGAGATCTTGCCCCCTTTGTTAATATCAGCTTCCGGCTTAAAGTTATCTAAAAGCTTCGATTGGTACCCACCGCTACGTACTTGTTTTGTAAGCTTAAGCAGGCTTTGTACCTGCGGCCCCAAATCAAGGTAATGCAAAAAGGCATCCTTCTCGTAACCTACATCCACAAATGCGGCATTCAGGCTCGGCATAATTTTTTTAATGCGGCCTAAATAAATATCGCCAACAGTATAATTGTTAGTGATCTGCTCTTTGTGGAGTTCTACAAGTTGTTTGTCCTGTAATAATGCAATAGTAGCCCCGTTGGGGGATGAATCGATAATTAATTCTTTTATCAATTGCTACTCCATTTCTTAAAACGGTGCAAAATTGCACCGCGAGTTAATAAGTGGGTAAAAAAACTCACATAAAAACCCCGGCACAGGCCGGGGTAATAAACTACTTAAGTAGCCTATTTTTTCTTATGTCTGTTTTTTCTTAAACGCTTTTTGCGTTTGTGGGTAGCCATTTTATGTCTCTTACGTTTTTTACCGCTTGGCATAGTAATAATGTTTAAATGTGATTATTTATTTCTTTAATTCCTTTATATACTCATCAATGCGCTGGCCTGCAGCAGGGTCGCCCATCAGATCTTTGCATTTTTCATAAGCTGCAATCGCTTCTTTCTTTTTACCCAGCTGTTTATAGCTTTCGGCTAAATAAAAGTATGGCTCAAGTTCTTCTTTTTGCGCAATAAGCGTTTTAAACCTTTCAACCGCTTTTTCGTATTGGCCGCTCTTCATGGCAAACATGCCTAAGTTTAGCAGTGCGTCGTGGTTTTCGGGATCCTGTTTTACCACGTCAAGCAAAAGTGCGATACCTTGCATTGGCGAAGCGCCACCATTTACATAAGCAACACCTAAACCCGTTTTAGCCTCAAGGCTGGCGGGTTGTAGTTTGGTAGCGTTTTTAAATGCATCAACTGCATTTACTACATATGTACCCTGTGCCGATGTATCCTGCGACAATTTGTAAGCCCCGTTAAAATCTTTACCTGCATCTAACCAATCTGCCAGGGCATTGCTTTTTTGAGCAATATCCAGGTAGTAGAAAGCTGCCGGGGCGGGCTGTGCAACGCTATCCCAAAGCTTGGCTAATTGCCTTTGCAGGGTAGCTTTGTCAGCACCACCTGCTGTTTTAAGCTTATTTTCAAGTGTGCTTATTTGTTGTACAACAGAAGCATCAATATTAACCTTTGCCGATGCTGATACCGTAGCCACATTTATATTAGCGTTTGCCTTAACCATTGGTGCAGCACTTGCAGCCATCTGGCCACGTGTTGCCTCTTTGGCTTGCGACAAACCTTTAACCGGTAACGAATACAAATAGCCCATGATAGCAATTACTGCTACGCCGATAACTATTTGTTTAACTTTCATACTGATTATTTGGTTGCTTTAGCTGTTGTTTTGTTACCAGAGCGAACTTTCTCAACAAAAGTTTTAGCCGGTTTAAAACTTGGTACAAAATGCTCGGGTATTATAATGGCAGTATTTTTTGAAATATTACGTGCTGTCTTCTTAGCACGTTTTTTTACTACAAAGCTACCGAAACCTCTTACGTAAACGTTTTCGCCGCCAACCATTGAGGTTTTAACTACTTTGAAAAACGCCTCAACAGTTTCCTGCACGTCCACTTTCTCTATTCCTGTTTTAGATGAGATTTCAGCTATAATTTCTGCCTTGGTCATATCTTGTTTTCTTTTATTTAAATGTATAAATACTTAACTGTTTTGGGGTTGCAAAAGTATCGCTTTAAAATTAAAGAATAAAATAAATAGAAGATTTTTTTTCAGAGGGGGGCAAATGGGCATTTTTCGTCATTAATTATGATACTCAGATGATAAGATGTTAATTTGTACAAGATGGATTTTTCTGCCGAACTGATAAGCTGGTACCATAATAATAAGCGCGATCTGCCCTGGCGGCATACTACCGATGCTTATATCATATGGTTATCTGAAATTATATTACAGCAAACACGGGTAGAGCAGGGCATGCCCTATTTTCATCGTTTTGCAGAAAAATACCCAACCGTAACTGCCTTTGCAGCAGCGCACGAGGATGAAGTGCTGCGTTTATGGCAAGGATTGGGTTACTACTCGCGTGGCCGTAATATGTTAAAAACGGCACAGTTGGTCCAGGAAAAATATAACGGTCTATTCCCGGTTAAATATGACGAGCTTATAAAACTTAAGGGTATAGGTGAATATACCGCGGCGGCAATTTCGTCCTTTTCGGCAAACGAGGCCAGAGCTGTTGTTGATGGCAACGTTTACCGGGTGCTGGCGCGATATTTTGGCGTTGATGAACCAATAAATTCGCCTAAAGGCAAAAAAATGTTCCAGCAATTGGCAAATGAACTGCTAAATAAAGAGCAATCTGCAACGTACAACCAGGCTATTATGGAGTTTGGTGCGATGCTTTGCAAGCCCAAAAAACCTGCTTGTGGTATTTGCCCTGTACATATGGACTGTGTTGCATTTAAAACGAACGCTACAACATATTTACCAGTAAAACTTAAGACGGTAAAAATCCGCAAAAGATTTTTTAACTATATGTTAATATCCGACGGTAAAAAGATATTGATGAATAAACGGGGTGAAGGCGATATTTGGGCAAACATGTACGATTTGCCTTTGATCGAAACGCCCGAATTAATGGAAACTGTTGAGGTTTTAAAGCTGCCGCAGATGGAAGATTTTGGCAGAAACATTGCTTTAAAGGATAATACGGCTATAATAAAACATGTATTAACGCATCAACATTTATTTATAAGGTTTTTTGTACTTAAGGATTTCCCTGAAAAGTTACAGGAAAATTGGTTTTATACCGACGTGGATAAACTGGAAAACTTAGCACTTCCGAAAGCTATTTTTATATTTATAAAATATTTTTTTAATTTCTAAATAATTCTCCGTTAATTTATGGCATGTCTGGAATTAATAAAGTAATACTGGTTGGGCATTTAGGAAAGGACCCGGAAGTACGCCATTTAGAAGGCGGGGTAGCAGTGGCAAGTTTCCCTCTGGCAACATCTGAGACGTTTAATAAAGATGGCCGAAAAGTTGAACAAACCGAGTGGCATAATATTGTTATGTGGCGTGGCCTTGCTGATGTAGCAGCTAAGTTTTTACAAAAAGGTAAGCTGGTTTATATAGAAGGTAAATTACGCACCCGTTCTTTTGAAGACAAAGAAGGCATAAAAAAATACACTACAGAAGTTGTCGCCGAAAACTTTACCATGCTGGGCCGCAAAACAGATTTTGAAAACGAAAGCCCCGCAAAACCGGCCCTTAAAACGTCAGACACCGACGGTTACCGCAATAACGATGCGGATGACCTTCCATTTTAACCAATTACAAACTTACATAGTAAAGCCCCGCCGGTATAACCGCGGGGCTTTTGTTTTGAATGTCTCGTCCTGAAAAAAGTTGACTAATAAATGGTCAACAAAATGAGTTACAAGGTAGTTAAAGTAAAAGGTGAAGCCTCGCATTTAAAGTAT